>NZ_JBKEVG010000009.1:0-114915 GCF_056356955.1 Bifidobacterium sp. LH_419 | reverse complement strand
CGCCCGGTCCCATTCCGAACCCGGAAGCTAAGACCTGGCACGGCGATGGTACTGCACCCGAGAGAGTGTGGGAGAGTAGCACGCCGCCGCATCCATACGATAAGGAAGGCCCTTGGTCGAGCAACAGCTCCCAAGGGCCCTTCCGCATATTCCAAGACACACGCACGCGCACGCGCCACGAGCCACCCCCACGCCCCGCACGCGTCACCCCCCTCAGCCCGCCTCCGGCGGACAGCTCCCCCTCACAAGGGGAGCAGAGGCAAGGCATGCGCCCCCTTCAGGGGGAGCCGGCGGCCGTAGGCCGCGGGAAACTGAATCGGCCTTCGGCCGATACGATTTTTCCCGCGGCCTGCGGCCGCTCTGGTCTCTCCCCCACCCGGCTTCGCCGGGAGCCCCCTCGTCAGAGGGGGCTTATGCGAACGAAGCAGGGCTTAGCCTATCAATCACGCGGCGTTGATGCGCCCTAAGGCTATGGCGGTGGTCAGCACGTATGCCTCGCGCGGGTTCGTCGCATCCCAGCCGGTCGTATCGGCGGCGCGCTTGAGACGGTAGCGCACTGTGTTCGGATGCACGTTGAGCGTGCGCGCCGTGGTCTCCAGCGATCCCCCGGACGAGAGGAACGTGGACACCGTCATCATCGTCGGATCATCCGCGCCGTGACCGGCCAACGAACCATACACCACATCCACGAGTTCGCGCCGCGCATCATCATCGCCGAGTAGCGCGCGTTCCGGCAGTGCATCCTCGGCACGCAATGGTGTGAGCATCCGTTTGCGCGCGAGCGTCGTCGCACCGGAATCCTTGGCGGCCGCGGCGCCCGCGGCCGGCGCGCCCGCACCATGCCCGACGACCAGCGCGGGGGCCGCGCGCAACGTCGTCAATGCGGCGATCAACGTCGCCGTCGCACCGGAGACGCCGTGACGCACCGGTCCGAGGCACAACGGCGTCGTCGTCGCATCGAACGCGCCCGCGACCGCCGTACACGTCACATCGGGACTGACCGCCGCCTCCACGCGAATCAACGCGGCGACCACGCCGTCACGCACGCCGACCAGCGGCAGACCGCCGCCCAGATCGACGACCGCCTTCGTCACACCGCGCATCGTCGCCTCGACGGTGGCGGCGGGGCGTCCCGCAATCGCGAAACACGCGAATCCGCCGTCGAAACCGAGCACACGCAGCAACGACGCGACGCGATCGTCGGACAATCCGGACGTCAGGGATTCGAACGCGACGCGCTCCACGCGGGCGCGGGCCGAACCGTCACCATCGTCGGCTTCGGCGGCGCTCGTCAGCAGGTCCAGGAAATCAGTCATATCTCCAGTGTAGTGAGTGCGGGCGTGGCGCAGACCCCCTCAGTCGGCCTTTGGCCGACAGCTCCCCCTCACAGGGGGAGCAGAGGGAATCGCCGATTCCGCAAGGGGGAACAGGGGAATCGGCAATCAGCGGGTCTTGAAGTAGCGGAACAGGTGACGTTCTCGGATCAGGAGTGCGCCGATTAGCGCGCCCGTCATCACTCCCGCATACCCGGCGGCCGGCACGCGCAACAATGCCGTGGTGAGCACCGCCGCGTCGGTGCGCGTGTTCTCCAGCCATGTCCAGGCGAACTCCACCACGCTCATCAGCGTCGCGGCGGACGCCCACGCAGCCGTTTCGACGAGGGTCTGCACGACCATCGCCGGTTTCGGCACGCCGCAATGCAACGCGGACGCGAGCTCCAACCGTCGCCGCCATATGGAGACGAATCCGGCGATCAGCGCGACCACGCCGGCCACGATCGGTGCCCATACGGTGAGTCGCCCGCGGTACATCGCGGCCGCGTCGAACGTGCGTCCGCGCGACGTGTTCAATTGCGAGACCATCGGACGTTCCTGCGTGCCCGTCGCATCGCCGACCGTCGTGACGCGCAGCAACGATTCGATGTTCTCCGGGACCGGCCACGATTTCACCCAACACTGGTCGAACAGGCCGCCGTACCCCGCGGGGACGGGCGTGACCGCCGCATACGAGTAGCCGCTCTGCCGCCCGTCGTCCGGCCAGTCGTAGACGCCGGCGACGTCGAGCGTCCGCTCGTCGCGCAACGCGAGACGGCTGCCGGCGTGGGCGGCGAGCGGCGCCGCCGCCTCGCCCGACAGCCATACGCCGTTCACGTCGTTCAACGTCGTGGGTCTCGCTTCGCGCGCGTTCGCCGTGCTGTTGCGGAACACGCCGATCGCGCCCGGCGTCGCCTCATACGTGGGCACGCCGGTCGACGGCAACGCGGCGAACGTGAGTTTCGTCTGCGAGGCGCGCGTCGCGCCGGCCGCGATGACGCCGTCGAGCGAGGCGAGACGGTCGCACGCGGTGCCGTCGATGCGGCCCGTATATGTGATGACGGTGGTGGAACCGCCCGCGGCGACGAACGTGTCCGCCTCGCGCTGGATCTTCGTGATCGCCATGAGGTCGGCACCCGCGCACAGGAGCAGCAGGAAGGCGAGCGTCAGGGCCATCCCGCACGCGTGCGACGTGCCGGTTGCGAGATTGCGCACGGCCTCGTCGAGGACTCCGGCGAGGCGCATGCGGGGATGGGACCGTTCGCGCTGCTTCCGCGGTTGTCGTCGCGACTGCTTCGGCTGGTTCATGATGATGCTCTCCTGCTGCCGGTTACGGCCGGTTACTGCCAGTCGCCGAGATCGATGAGGTCGGTGCATGCGTCGCGCGTGCGCGGATCGTGCGTGGCGACCACGACGATCGCGCCGCCGAGCGACAGCGCGTGAAGACGCTCGTTCACCGTGGCGGCGGTGGTGAGGTCGAGTTGCGCGGTCGGCTCGTCGACGAGCATCAGGTCGGCGCCGCTGGCCACGCCGCGGGCGAGCATGAGTCGTTGCGCCTCGCCGCCGGACAGGTCGCTGAACGGTTTGCAGGCGAGTCGCGTGAGACCGAACGCGGAGAGCAGGTCGAGTGCGTGCGATTCGGCGTCGTGGCGGCTTTCGCCGCGTGCGATGAACGGGAGTGACACATGGTCGATGGCGGTGCGGTTGGCCACGCCGTGCGGATTCTGCAGCACCCAGTTGACGCGGTCACAGCCGATGCGCTCCACCGTGCCTTGCGCGGGCGCGGTCCAGCCGGCGATGATCGACAGCAGCGTCGACTTGCCGGAGCCGGACGGGCCGGTGAGCGCGTACACGTGCCGGGGGAGCAGCGTGACGGTGAGATGCCGGAAGAGCATGTCCTCGCCGGTCGGGTCGAAGGTGTGGCCCACGTCGGTGAGGACGACGCGCTTGGCGGGGGTGATGGAGTCGGTGCTGTCGGTGACGTCGGTGCTCATGGCGCTACTCCCGGCACGGCTTGCTGGTGGTGGGGGCGACGTCGACCGTGGTGAACGGGTCGACGCCGTCGGGCGAGACCATCGTCTTGCCGAGCTGCGAGGCGATGATCGTAATCGGCGTGGGCTCGCCCTTGACGCTCACGCACGCGGTGACGCCCGACGCGCGGTAGAGCGCGGACGGCGGCACGGTGATCGACTCGATCGGATTCGCGAGACGCCACGTGAACGAGACCTGGAGCGTGCCGCCTTCGCCGGTTCCGGTGCCGCCGCCGGTGCCGCCTCCGCCGGAACCGCCGCTGAGCGAGGCGAGACGGTATTCGGTGCTGGCGGCGATCGCGGCGAGCGTCGCCGCGTCGGTGATTTCGGTGGTACCGGCGGCGACGGGGAAGTCCTGGCCGTTCACGGTGAGGATGCGGTCGCCGGCGACCGCGCCCGACGATTGCGCGCCGGACGATTGCGCGCCGGACTGGGACGCGGGCAACGTGGCTTTGACGGGCGCGCCGGACGTGGCGAACAGGTCCGCGCCCTGCGTGGCCTGCCGGCCGACCGCGATCCGGCAGTCGGCGACGGTTACGGCGGAGGCGGGCAGCCAGATGAAGAACGAGGGGTCGATGGCCCAGCCGTCGTCCTTGGTGATGCGGCGTGCGCCCACATTGCCGGCGAGCGCGTTGTAGGCGACGATCGAATCCCAGACGAACCAGTCGGAATCGGGGGCGGCGTAGCCGAGCGCGCGCAACGCGTCGTTCAGCGCGCGGGCGTCCGGTCCCTGCGTGCCGCTCGCGAGACGGCGGTACGGCGGGGTGGCGGTGTTGAGCGCGAGCAGGGGGACGGCGTCCACGGCGAGCGGGGTGCTGCCCGATGCGACGGTCGCGTTCGCCGCGCAATCCGACGAGGTGACCGTGCCGGACACGGGCGAGGTGACGGTCGCGGAGGCGCCGAGCGTCAGCGTGAGCTGGACGGAACGGGAATCGTCGAACCGGGTGGATGCGACCGTCATCGAGCCGGCCGGCGTGGAGGACTCCAACGACTGGGGGATGCGCGAGCGGGTGAGCAGGAACCCGCCGGCCACTCCTGTCGACAGCAGCAGCGCCGCCAGCAGGACGATCACGGAGACGGTGACGCCGGTGCGGGCGGACTTGGACGTGGCGGCGGAGGAGGTCTTGGAGGTCGTGTTGGAGGTCGTCTTTCTGCGCATCGTGGGTGCCTCCTTGCTGATGGTCGATTCCACTGTATGGCGTTCCGGTCGTCCACCGGGAGGGGATACGTCATCCGGGAGACGACATCATCTCCTGACTGGCTGACTTAGCCGGTCAGGATCGGCATTGGCGAAGTTTGCTTTGGTAGGAGGCATCGTCGTTCTTCTCCGCGGAGAAGGGACCGGATTGGTCGGCGAGATCGGTGTCGTAGTCGTTGACGGTGTAACCGCCGTCCACGAGCCCCTGCTCGATGAGACAGGTGACGATGGTCTTGCGGATGTCCTTGTTGTCCGGATTCATCCGGACCGAAGCGACCAGGCCTCGGATGGCCGCGGTGCCGTTGCGTCGGTCGCAGGTCTGTTGGACCGTGTTGGTCCGCTCGCCCCAAGCCTTGCTTTCTTCTTCGGATAAGCCGGACGGCGGATAGACGCTTCCGGCACCGGTGGTATCGAAGTCGAAGGATCCGGGGTCGTATCCGTGGTCGATGAAGCATTGGTCGTATTGCTCTTTGAGCTCGTTCAGCTCTCCCCCGGTCACGACACCATCCTCGAGGATCGACAGACCCAGCCGATTGTCGTCGTCATTGCCGGCATCGCGCAATTCCGACCTTACGGTGTTCAGTTCCGCGGAATAACCGGTGTTGAGATCGTAGCCGTCGGTCGCCGTGGCGTTCGTGCCCGTATCGTGCCCGCCGGCCGCATTCACGGAGCAGCCGGCGAGTGTGGCGATCATGCAGATCGTGCAAAACGGCGACGGCCGCGCCATTGGAGAGGATGCTGTTCATATGCCACCCGTTTCCCGTGATGCTTCGTTGCATCACCATGCTCTCAGACGGGAGACATGACGGGAAGCGAAAACGTAATCCACTGGACGACGGGCGGACCTGACGGGCGGGCCCGACGCGCGGATACGCCTATACGCCTCTATGCCTATGGGCGAGCTCCGGCGGCGGCGATGGCGCTGCTGTCCGTTGCCGTTCCGCGTGAATCCCTTCGGAAGGTGAGGCAGAGGAAGGCGAAGCAGAAGGCGACGGGGAGCATGTGACGTTCGAAGTTGTTTGCCGGCGCGGTGATCATCACGCCCATGAGCAGCAGCAGCGGCAGATGCCAGGCGAGCGAGCGCCACCGTTTCAGGATCACCTCGGCCGCGCCGATGAGCAACGTCAGAATCACGTAGAAGTTGCCGTGCGTCACCCAGCCGAGCACCGGGATCGCGCCCCACGAGTCGGCGAACGTGGCCACGCGTTCGCGCCAGTCATGGTTGACGTATTTGAGCCACGTCGAGTTCTTCTGCACGTAGTCGCTGTCCACGTAGTAGTTCATCGACACGTACGGCAGGTCCGCGATGTCGAAGTAGCCGTAGCATTTCGCCATCAGCGCGTCCATCGCCACCACCGGGTTCGCCTTGACGATCTCGAGCCACGCCTTGTTGAAGCTCTTCATGTCGTCGGGTTTGACGGAACGCCAGCGGTAGCTCACCTTCTTCGACTGGATGCCGGAGGATTTCACCGGGTCCGCGTCCTGCGGGAAATACGCGTCGGCCATCTGGTCGAGGTTGAAGACGGGGGCGAGCTCCTTGCGCGCCGATTCCGGGATCGTCTCCGGAGCGCGTTCGGCGACGCGGGCGATCATCTGCAACTGCACGCCGTGGCTTTCGATCGGGTCGCCGCCGATGATCGCGCCCGACGAGATCGCCATCGAGATACCGCCGTGGATGAGGATCGTCGGCAGGAGGATCGCGACCACGTAGGTGGCCCAGCGGCGGCGGTCGGCGGCGATGGCGAGCACGAACTCGAAGAGCAGCACGTACCACGCGTATTTCGCGGAGATCAGCATGACGGCGTTCGCTGCGGCGAACGCGACGAGCGTGCGGCGGGGGAGACGGAGGATAAGGGGCTTGCGGGACCCCCTCAGTCCGCCTGTGGCGGCCAGCTCCCCCTCCCGGGGGGAGCGGGGGGACGAGGCGGCATTCCGGGGGGAACGGGGAGCGTCGGTTCGGGAGGCATCGGTGAGGGCGTGGAGCTCGTACCAGAAGCCGAACGCCCAGAGGAACGCGAACGCGAACAGTGGGGATTTCGTCAGCGAGATCGTCGAGAACACGGCCATCGGGCAGACGAGGAAGAACACGATCACCGCGAGACGCACGCCCGCATGAGCCGCCTCGGGCGGCAACGCCGGGCGCACGCCGCGTTCGGGACGCGCGAACGCGCGCGGGCGGAACCGGCTGCCGCGCTCCGGATGCGCGAAATCGCGCCGCGCCGTGCGCACGTCCGACCGGCGCAGCCACGGCAGGTTGAGGAACCGGTGCGCGGTCGCCGCCGTGCAGCAGACGGCGAACAGGAACTGGGCGGCGGCGAGCGCGATCACGCCCCAGTCGTTCGACCCGGTCAGATACCGGCTCGCGGCCATCGTCGACCCGTAGAAGAGGGTGAGCACGATGTTGTGCTGGTCGGTCAGATACGTCGGGTCGGCGGGCCACAGGTAGTGGGCGGTCGGGTAGATGTCCATCGGGGCGAACGAGAAGAAGCCGATGTATGGCTGCTTCAATCCGGTCCACTGGTTCCACGCCCAACTGAACTCGCGCGCCTGGCTGCGCAGGTCCGCGCCGAACGCGGCGAGCAGCGTGGTCGGCGCCCACAGCCAGCCGACGAGGAAGACGGTCCACAGCTTCCAGCGCCGGTCGGTGAGACGCACGATCCAGCGGGAGAGGAACGCCCGGGCGTGCGCCGCGATGGTGCGCACACGGGCGCACCATCGCGCGCGACGGGTGGTCGGTGCGGTTGCGGACGTCACGTCGGTGGGAACGTCGGGACGATTGCGCCGACGCAACGGCAGGATGCGGCGCGGCGTGCGCTCGCCGGTCGCGCGGTCCGTGCGCCAGCCGAGCAGCGGCTCCCTCCTGCCCACGCGCACCAGCGCGACGATGATGGCCATATAGATGACGAAGGCGAGGACACCGTACAGCGCGTTCAGCCAATGGAACGCGGCGATCGAGGAATCCGCCCAGTACAACGGGCCGACGGCCGTGCACCAGGAGAGCCACAGCACCGCCGCCACGGCCAGCGCCCACCGCGCCACGGCGCCGATGCGGTCGATGGGGCGGTACGACGTGCCCGCTGGTCCCGCGGATGCGTGGGTTCGGGACGTCGCCGATTCGGCCGGGGAAGGGGGATTCGCTGTGACATCGCTCATAGGGCAGTATTCTAGCGTCGCGGTCACCTCGCTCGGTCGGCTGCGCCGACTGTCTCTCCCTCCGCCGGCTGCGCCGGCACCTCCCTCGTCAGAGGGAGGCGGAACGGCGGGCGACCGTCAGGGCGTCGGACGGACGTCTCTCGTCAGAGGGAGGCGGGCGAGGCGGGAGGGTTTGGGATAGGCGGGGCGTATGGTGGTGGGCATGATTTCACTGTTGAAGGTCGCAGCATCGGAGCTGGAGCATACGAGGCGCATCGCGGACAAGGTCGTATCGGTCGCGGATATGGATTCGACGCACGCCGAGGCCCGGCGCATGCTCGAACGCGGCGAAATCGTGTTGGAGCGCGGCGAGGGCGAGCTGCCGGTCACCGTGATCACCGCCGACTATCTGAGCAACGCGCTGGTCAGGTTCGGACGCCAGTGGATCACGGCGCCGGGCAAATCGTTGGCGGCGACGTTCGTGAGCGTGATTCCCGAGACGGTCGCGGACGACGAGATGGTCAACGGGTGGCTGGCGATGATCGCCGAGCTGTCCCTGTTGGACGCGCTGGAGGGCGCGGTCGACGACTGCGGCGCCCGCCCGTACGACGATGAGTGCGGCTTCCAGCTCAAATGGCCGAACGACCTGTACTGCCACGGGTTGAAGCTGGGCGGCACGGTCGCCGAGGTGATGCCGCTGCACGGGGATTCCGAACACAAGGCCATAGTGTTCAGCGCGGGATTGAACCTGTTCATGCCGGCCGACCATCTGCCCACGGCTCAGGCCACGTCGTTGCAGATGAACGTGGGGCCGCTGCCGCCGGTCGACGGATTGCGCGACCTCATCATCGCGCGGTTCGTCGAGTCGATGCGGTCGCGGTTGGAGGCGTTCGTCGCCGCGCCGCTCGTGCAGTCGGGACGGTTGCGCGCCGAGATGCGACACGTGTGCTGGATGATGGGGCGCACCGTCGACGCGCAGCTCATCGACGGCAGCGCCGTGCGCGGCGAAGTGGTCGCGTTGAACGATGACGCGTCGATCAGCGTGCGCACCGAGGACGGCGAGGTGCGTGCCCTCCTCGCCAGCGAAGTGGGCTTGCTGCAGTAAGCGGTATATGACTAGGCCCCCTCTGACGAGGGGGCTGTCGAACGTAGTGAGACTGGGGGAGAGCAGAGGAGAGGCCGTAGGCCGCGGGGATATCGCATCGGCCTACGGCCGATTCCGTTTCCTCCAGCCTGCGGCCGCGGTCTCTCCCCCACCCGGCTTCGCCGGGAGCCCCCTCGTCAGAGGGGGGCCGATGCCAATGGGTGTCAGCGGAGCTTGGCGAGGCCGGCGGCGACGAGGGAGGCAACGGCGGCCTTGACGATGTCGCCGATCACGAAGCCCATCGAGGCGATGGCGACGGCCGCGATCGGCGCGCCGGTCAGCGCGGACTGGATGAGGAATCCGAACGCGTAGACGGCCACGACGCCGCCGAGGAACGCGGCCGCGAAGTAGCGCAGCGCGCCGAGGAGCGTCGCCTTGACGCCATGTTCGCCAGCCTTGCCCTTGAGCCACGCGATGACGACCACGCCCGGCAGGAAGCCGAGCAGGAAGCCCGCGCTCGGGCCGACGAGCGCCATCGTGGAGGTGCCGCCGGCGAACACCGGCAGGCCCGCGGCGCCGGCCGCGAGATACGTGGCGACCGCGGCGCCCGCCTGACGCCACGTGAGCATGAGGCCGGCGAGCATCACGACGAACGTCTGCAGCGTGATCGGCACCGGCGTGCCCGGAATCGGAATCTCGCCCGCGGCGGCGGAGACCCACATGAGCACGGCGAACAGCACCGGCTTCCAGGAGACGGCGGCGACGCGGCGCGCGATGGAGACGGACTTGGCGGCGGACGATTGCGCGGCGGGCGTAGGGGTGTTGGACTGCATGAGATGATTCCCTTCTCGTGAAAACGCGGATCCGAACGAGGGATTCCGCCCGGCCGCCGGATGGTCCGCGGCCTTCCCGGCGTTACGGTCGCGGCCCGAAACGAATACGGGATGCCGCGGCTCTCCGCCGGCGTTGACATCGAGGATAGAACCGTCAAGCTACGGTGACGTTTGTGGAAGGTGACAAAAGTCCGCGCCGGGTTTTGTGGACGTTTCGATTGAAACCGTCAGTTTTGAAGAGCAGAATCTGACGTCATGGGGCAATCCGTCAAGAAACTACTCATCGCCAACCGCGGCGAAATCGCCATGCGCGTGGTCCGCACCGCGCGTGAGATGGGCATCGCCACGGTGGCCGTCTACGCCGAACAGGACCGCGAGTCGCAATACGTGTCGCTCGCCGACGAGGCGTACCTGCTGCCCGGCGACACCTACCAGGACACGTATCTCAACGAGGACCGGCTCATCGACATCCTGAAGCGCTCCGGCGCGGACGCCGTCCACCCCGGCTACGGCTTCCTGTCCGAAGTGCCGTCCTTCGCCGCCAAGGTCGAGGAGGCCGGCGCGATTTGGGTGGGGCCGCACCACACCGCGCTCACCGAGCTCGGCGACAAGATCACCGCGCGCCGCGTCGCGCTGCGCGCCAAGGTGCCGCCCGTGCCCGGCCTGTCCGAATCGGTCAAGGACATCCGCACGCTGCTCGACTTCGCGCACACGCACGGCTACCCGATTATGATGAAGCGCACCGACGGCGGCGGCGGGCACGGCATCACCGTCGTGCGCGACGACGAGGAGCTGCGCCGCTTCTACACGAACCACGACGCGCTCGAAGGCGGCGACCTCGACGAGTACTTCATCGAGAAGTTCATCGACAAGGCGCGCCACGTCGAGACCCAGTCGGGCCGCGACAGCCACGGCAACTTCACCGTCTACTCGACGCGCGACTGCTCGCTGCAGCGGCGCAACCAGAAGCTCGTCGAGGAGGCGCCCGCGCCGTTCCTGACGGACAAGGTCGCCGAGACGCTCGTCGAATACTCCCGCCGCCTGTTCACCACCGTCGGCTACACGGGACTCGGCACCTGCGAGTTCATGGTCACGCCGAACGGCAAGGTCTACTTCCTCGAAGTGAACCCGCGCCTGCAGGTCGAACACACCGTCTCCGAGGAGGTCAGCGGCCTCGACCTCGTGCGCGAGCAGCTCAACATCGCCGCCGGCGGTGAGCTCACGCCCGCGCCCGAACCGCGCGGCCACAGCTTCGAACTGCGCATCACCTCCGAGGATCCGGCCACGAACCTCACGCCGTCCTCCGGCACGCTGGAGCGCATCGTGTGGCCGTCCGGCCCCGGCGTACGCATCGACACGGGCGTCACGCAGGGCGACACGGTGTCGCCGAAATTCGATTCGATGATGGGCAAGGTCATCGTCACCGCGCAGGACCGCGCCGCCGCCGTGGCGCGCGTGCGCCGCGTGCTCGACGAGATGGTCATCGAAGGCGTGCCGACGCCGATCCCGCTGTTCAAGGAGATCTTCCGCGACGACGCGTTCACCGCCGAACACGGCCACGCGTTCGACGTGAGCACGAAATGGCTGGAACGCACGTACCTGAACCGCGAGGCGAACGCGGCGCGCGGCGGGCAGCCGGCGTCGCTCGCCGGCGCGCCCGGCGCGGACGCGAAGGTCGCCTCCGAGACGTTCGTCATCGAGATGAACGATCGTCGCGTCAAGCTCACCGTGCCGCTCGACGTCGTCGAGAACCTGACCGGCGGCGCGCGCGCACGCGGCGCGAAACGACCCACGCAGCCGCTGCGCGGGTCCGGCTCGCACGCCGGATCCGTCGCACGCGGGCCGATCGACGACGGCGCGAAGTCCGGCGTCATCGCCTCGCCGATGCAGGCCGTCGTCACGCGCGTCAACGTGGCGGAGGGCCAGGAGGTCGCGAAGGGCGACCTGATCGTCGTGCTCGAATCGATGAAGATGGAGAACTACGTGTACGCGCCGGCCGCGGGCACGGTGAAGAAGATCTTCGTCGGCCCGGCCGACGGCGTCGAAGCCGGCGACACGCTGGTCACGCTGGACGTGGTTGGGGCGTCCGGCTCGGCCGGCGACGCCGAGGACAACGGGAAGGAGGCCACGGAATGACCGACATCGTGGAGATGCCCGCCGTGCGCGACGCCGTGAAGCAGGCCGCCGGACAGGGCGGCGCCGGCGACGGCCGCCAGCCGCTGCGCGCGGCCGTCGTCAAGGCCGCCGAACTCGCGCGTGACGCCGAGAACCGCGCGCGCGACAAGCAGCACGCCAAGCACAAGAAGACGGCGCGCGAACGCCTCGACCTGCTGTTCGACACCGGAACCTTCGAGGAGATCGGCCGCTTCCAAGGCGGCGACATCAACGCCGGGAAGGCCGGTGCGGCCGTCATCACCGGCTTCGGCCTCGTCTACGGGCGCAAGGTCGCCGTCTACGCGCAGGACTTCTCCGTCAAGGGCGGCACGCTCGGCACCGCGGAAGGCGAGAAGATCTGCCATCTCATGGACATGGCCATCGCGCTCAAGGTGCCGATCGTCGCAATCGTCGACTCCGGCGGCGCGCGCATCCAGGAAGGCGTCGCCGCGCTCACCCAGTACGGCCGCATCTTCCGCAAGACGTGCGAGGCGAGCGGCTACGTGCCGCAGATCTCGCTGATCCTCGGCCCGTGCGCGGGCGGCGCCGTCTACTGCCCGGCCCTGACGGACCTCATCATCATGACGCGCGAGAACTCCGACATGTTCGTCACCGGACCGGACGTCGTCAAGGCCGCGACCGGCGAGACCATCTCGATGGCCGACCTGGGCGGCGGCGAGGTCCACAACCGCAAGTCGGGCGTCGCGCACTACCTCGGCGCCGACGAATCCGACGCGATCGACTACGCGCGCACCGTGCTCGCCTACCTGCCGTCCAACTGCGACGAACAGCCGCCGGTCTACGCGTACGCCGCCACGCGCGCCGAACGCGAGACCGCGAAACGGCTCGCCACGCTCGTGCCCGACAACGACCGCCAGCCGTACGACATGCTCGACGTGATCCGCTGCATCGTCGACTACGGCGAGTTCGTGCAGGTGCACGAACTGTTCGCCGCGTCCGCGCTCGTCGGCTTCGCGTGCGTCGAAGGCCGCCCGGTCGGCATCGTCGCGAACCAGCCGAACGTGAACGCCGGCATCCTCGACGTGGACTCCTCCGAGAAGATCGCCCGGTTCGTGCGCCTGTGCGACGCGTTCAACCTGCCCGTCGTCACCCTCGTGGACACGCCCGGCTACAAGCCCGGCGCCGAACAGGAGCACGCGGGCATCATCCGCCGCGGCGCGAAGGTCATCTACGCGTACGCGAACGCGCAGGTGCCGCTCGTCACCGTCGTGCTGCGCAAGGCGTTCGGCGGCGCGTACATCGTGATGGGCTCCAAGGCCATCGGCGCCGACATGAACTTCGCCTGGCCCTCCTCGCAGATCGCGGTGCTCGGCGCGGCCGGCGCGGTGAACATCATCCACCGCCACGACCTCGCCAAGGCCAAGGCGTCCGGCAAGGACGTGGAGGCGCTGCGCGCGAAGTACATCGCCGACTACGAGGAGACCACCGTCAACGCGAACCTCTCGCTCGAACTCGGGCAGATCGACGCGATGATCGACCCCGAGCAGACGCGCGAGGCGATCGTCGCCTCGCTCGGCACGCTCGCCACCAAACGCCGCGTCCGCGCGAACGACAAGCACCACGGCAACCAGCCGCTCTGATCGGTCCGCTCGGCAGACCGATCAGCGCGAGGAGGAGGACAGTCCAGTGGACTGTCCGACGACGGAGCCATCCGCATAACAGAACGTAACCACAGACTTACGTAACGCAACAACAGACAAGGAACAAGCAATGAGCACATTCTTCCTCGACCAGCTCGCCGCAGGCGAGACGCCGCACGCGCTCGCCTTCGCGGGCCAGTCCACGCCGTGGCCGGTCGCGCTCGCCGACCAGACCACCGATCCGACGCTCGCCGAGGCGCTGCACGCGCACGTCGACGCCGCCTACACAAAGCTCACGCCGGTGAACGCCGACCTGCTCGCCACCACCGGCCGCCCGGTCGACCTGTTCGGCTTCACGCCGAACCCGGCCCGCCTCGGCGCGGCCGCCGACGCCACCGCCTCCGTCGAAGGCATCGCCCTCACCCAGCTTGGCGCGCTCATCGACCTCGAACACCTCGGCTACACGCTGCCCTCCGCCAAGCCGGCCGCCGTGCTCGGCCACTCGCAGGGCGTGCTCGCCGTCCACATGGCCAAGGCCATCGAACGGACCGGCTCCATCGAAGCCGCCCGCGACCAGATCGACGAGATCCTCGCCACCGCCGCCCTGATCGGCGCCGCCGGCACGCGCGCCGCCCGCGAACTCGCCCTGAACCCGCTGCACGGCGAGGCCACGCCGATGCTGTCGGTGCGCGGCGCCACCCGCGCCCAGGTCGAGACGCTCGCCGCCCGCGTCAACAACCCGCGCGGACCGATCGCCATCGCCGTGACCAACTCGGACGACCACCACGTGATCTCCGGCTTCCCGGACGACCTCGCCGCCTTCGCCGTTGAAGTCGCCAAGGAGCACAAGAAGCAGGCCGCCCTGCGCGAGGAGAAGGTGCGCGGCGGCGCCGTGTTCGCGCCCGTGCTCGAGTACCTCGACGTGACCCTGCCGTTCCACTCCCCGCTCATGAAGCCCGCCGTCGACCAGACGATCGCCTGGGCCGAGGCCTGCGGCTTCGACACCGACCGCGCCCGCGCGCTCGCCGAGGAGGTGCTGCTCAACCATGTGGATTGGGCCGCCCGCGTGCGCGAGGCCCTGACCGACACCGACCCGGCCAAACTGTGGATCGTGGACATGGGCCCGGGCTCCACGCTCGGCAAGCTCATCGGCAACGTGGTCGAAGGCACCGGCGTGGGCGTCGTCGAAGCGACCACGCTCGCCGAGCGCGCCGCCCTCTCCACGCTCGACCCGGCCGAGGCCGAGACGCTGCGCACCCAGAACTGGAAGGCGTTCGCCCCGCGCGTGGCGCACACGCCCGCCGGCGACCGCCTCGTCACCAAGTTCTCCGAGCTCACCGGCAAGCCGCCGGTGCTGCTGCCCGGCATGACCCCCACCACCGTCGACCCGGAGATCGTCGCCGCGGCGGCGAACGCAGGCTACTGGGCGGAGCTCGCCGGCGGCGGCCAGGTCACCGCCGAGGTGTTCGACCGTCACGTCGCCAAGCTCGAGGAGCTGCTCGACGAAGGCCGCACCGTCGAGTTCAACGCCATGTTCATGGACCGTTACCTGTGGAACCTCCAGTTCGGCTCCTCCCGCATCGTGCCGAAGAAGCGCGCGTCCGGCGCGCCGATCGACGGCGTCGTCGTCTCCGCCGGCGTGCCCGAGCTCGACGAGGCCGTGGCGTTGGTCGCGCAGCTCAAGAAGGACGGCCTGCCGTACGTGAGCTTCAAGCCCGGCACCGTCGACCAGATCCGTCAGGTGATCCGCATCGCCAAGGCCGTCGCCCCGACCGTCATCCTCATGCAGGTCGAAGGCGGCGCCGCCGGCGGCCACCACAGCTGGGAGTCGCTCGACGACCTGCTCACCTCCACCTACGCCGAAGTGCGCGCCTGCGACAACCTCGTGCTCGTCGCCGGCGGCGGCATCGGCACGCCGGAACGCGCCGCCGACTACCTGTCTGGCCAGTGGTCGCGCGCCTACGGCCTGCCCGACATGCCGGTCGATGGCGTGCTCGTCGGCACCGCCGTCATGACCGCCAAGGAGGCGCACACCAGCCCCGAGGTCAAGCAGCTGCTCGTCAAGACCCCCGGCATCACCGCCGAGACCGTCGCCGCGTCCGGCGCGGCCGACGACCCGTTCGCCCCCGCCGGCGAGCGCTGGGTGCCGTCCGGCAAGTCCGTGGGCGGTGTCGCGTCCGGTCTGAGCCACCTGCACGCCGACATCTACGAGGTGGAGAACGCCTCCGCCGTGTGCGGCCGTCTGCTCGTGCGCGTCATGAAGCACCCCGAGGAGCTCGAGTCCCGCCGCGACGAGATCATCGCCGCGCTGGACCGCACCGCCAAGCCGTACTTCGGCGACCTGGCCTCGATGACCTACCTCCAGTGGGCGCAGCGTTTCGCCGATCTCGCCTACCCGTGGGTGGACGACACGTACGCCGACCGTTTCCTGCACCTGCTGCACCGCATCGAGGCCCGTGTGGCCGACGTGGACTCCGGCGAGTTCGATTCGAAGCTCGACGTGACCCGCGACGACGTGATCGCCGATCCGGCGCCCGCGCTCAAGGCGCTGGCCGCCGCCTACCCGCAGGCCGCCGAACTCAAGGTCACCCCGGCCGACGAGGCGTGGTTCCCGGTGCTCGTGCGCGAATACCCGAAGCCGATGCCGTTCGTGCCGGTCATCGACAACGACCTGCTGCGCTGGTGGGGTCAGGATCAGCTCTGGCAGTCCGAGGACCCGCGCTATTCCGCGGATTCCGTGCGAGTCATCCCCGGCCCGATCTCCGTGGCCGGCATCACCACCGTCGACGAGCCGGTGGCCGACATCCTCGGCCGCTTCGAGGCCGCCGCGCTGGAACGCGCGAAGGAGTCCGGCGCTGAAGCCGAGGACGAGTACGCGACGCTCGGCGAGGCCGAAAACGCCGAGGACTTCATCCGCAAGTCGCCGAACATCTCCTGGGTGGGCCACGTGACCGACAACCCGGCCTACGGCACCAAGCTCGGCGACAAGGACTACGAAATCCGCGCCGTGGACGCCGCGAACGGCGAATACGACCTCGACATCCATCTCGACACGTATTGGGACGACGATCCGGACGGCGGCAAGTCGAAGCACGCCGTGCGCGACATCGTCATCCCGCTCACCGTGCCGACCGACGCGACCGGCGGCATGCCGATCGTCAACCGCGAACGGCTGATTCCGGACGTGTACGCGATGCTCGCCGCCACCGCCGGCATCGGCAACACCGCCATCACCGGCGACAAGCTGACCGCGATGCCGGAGATCGACGGCACGCGCGACGCCGACCGTCCGTTCGGCGAGGCGCACGCCACCTACACGTTCTCCGCGAACCTCGGCTACGACCATGAGGCGGCTACCGGCGGCGCCCTGCCGGGTACGCTGCGCGCCTCCCGCATCGCGCCGGACGCGCTCGTCGGCCCCGCCTGGCCGGCGATCTACGCGGCGCTCGGCTCCGTGTCCGTGAACGGATACCCGGTCATCGAGGGCCTGCTCAACGCCGTCCACCTCGACCATCTCATCGAACTCGAGGAGACCGAGGACGAACTGCTCAAGCACGTCGGCGAGACCGTCACGCTGACCTCCTGGGCCGAGGACTACTTCGAGTCCGCGTCCGGCCGCGTCGTCACCATCCACGTGACTCACACCGCCGCCGACGGCACGCTGCTCGCCCGCGAGACCGAACGTTTCGCGATCCGCGGCCGCGTCTACTCCGACGCGCTGCCCGTCGACTCCCCGGAGTTCGGCGACGCGAAGCACGACGAGATCGAATCCACGCCGAGGCGTCTGCTGCGCCGCGTCAAGGTGACCGCGCCGAACGACATGACCGCGTTCGCCCGCACCTCCGGCGACTTCAACCCGATCCACACCTCCAAGCGCGGCGCCGCGATCTCCGGCCTCGCCGCGCCGCTCGTGCACGGCATGTGGCTGTCCGCCACCGCCCAGCACGCGGTGCAGGCGGCCGACGAGAAGGGCGCCCACTACGAGATCGCCGGCTGGACCTACAACATGTACGGCATGGTCCAGCTGAACGACGAGGTCGAGATCTCCGTCGAACGCGTCGGCAAGGTGCGCCACGGCGGCATGGCCCTCGAGGTCACCTGCCGCATCGACGGCCAGCTCGTCTCCCGCGGCACCGCCCTGGTGCGCGCGCCCGAGGCCGCGTTCGTCTACCCCGGCCAGGGCATCCAGAAGCAGGGCATGGTGTTGGACGAGCGCGCCAAGTCGCCCGCCGCCCGCGATGTGTGGGAGCGCGCCGACAGGCTCACCCGCTCCAAGCTCGGATTCTCGATCCTCGCCCTCGTGCGCGACAACCCCAAGGAGCTCACCGCCAACGGCGTCACCTACCGCCACCCGGAAGGCCTGCTCAACCTCACGCAGTTCACGCAGGTCGCGCTCGCCACCGTCGCGTTCGCGCAGACCGCGCGCCTGCGCGAATCCGGCAGCGACATCTGGCCCGCCTACTTCGCCGGCCACTCGCTCGGCGAATACAACGCGCTGTCCGCGTTCGCCGGCGTGATCCCGCTGGAGACCGTGCTCGAACTCGTGTTCCACCGCGGCTCCACGATGCACCACCTCATCCCGCGCGACGCGCAGGGCCGCTCCAACTACCGCATGGGCGCGCTGCGCCCGAACCAGTTCGGCGTGGGCGACTCGCAAGTGAAGGCGTACGTCGAATCCGTGTCCGAGAAGACCGGTGAGTTCCTGCAGATCGTCAACTACAACCTGGCCGGCGCGCAGTACGCGGTCGCCGGCACGATCGCGGGCCTCAAGGCGTTGCAGGCCGACGCGAACCGCCGCGCCAAGGAGGCGGGCGGCAAGCCGGCGTTCATGCTCGTGCCCGGCATCGACGTGCCGTTCCACTCCACGCTGCTGCGCAAGGGCGTGCCCGAGTTCCGTGACAAGCTCGACGCGCTGCTTCCCGCGCACATCGACTACCGTGGCCGTCTCGTCGGCCGCTACATCCCGAACCTCGTGGCCACGCCGTTCGAAATGACCAAGGAGTTCGCGGCGAAGATCCTCGAGGTCGTGCCCTCCGAGCGCATCCGCGAGGCACTGGAGGACCCGGCCGTGTGGGACTCCTACGCCGCCGACGACCAGAAGCTCGGCCGCCTGCTGCTCACCGAACTGCTCTCCTGGCAGTTCGCCTCCCCGGTGCGCTGGATCGAGACCCAGTCGCTGCTCTTCCACAAGGCCGCGCAGGGCGGTCTCGGTGTGGAGGAGTACGTGGAGGTCGGCCTCGGCAACGCGCCGACCCTCGCCAACCTCGGTGCCAAGACCCTGCGTCTGCCCGAGTTCGCCGGCACCGACGTCACCGTCTACAACGTGGGCCGCGACGAAGGCCGTGTGTACATGACCGATTCGGACAGCCTCGTGCCCGAGGCGGAGCCGGAGAGCGCTCCGGCCGCTTCGGCCGCCGTCGAGGCGGCCCCGGCCGGCGGCTCCGCCGTCGCCAAGCTCGGCTCCGGCGCGGCTCCGGCTCCTGCCGCGGGTGCCGCCGCTCCGGCCCCGACTTCGGTTCCCGCCGTCCCTGCGCCCCCGTCATCGGGGGAGCTGCCGGCGCAGCCGGCTGAGGGGGCATCCGGTGCGGACGTGCCCGACCTGCCGTTCAAGGCCGCCGACGCGATCGGCGTGCTCATGGCCTACTCGGCCAAGGTGCGCCTCGACCAGATCGGCGCCTCCGACACCACCGACACGCTCACCAACGGCGTGTCCTCCCGCCGCAACCAGCTGCTCATGGACATCAGCTCCGAGCTGGGCGTGGCCAGCGTGGACGGCGCCGCCGAGGCGACGCTCACCCAGCTCGCCCAGATCGTGAACAAGGCCGCCCCGAACTACAAGCCGTTCGGTCCGGTCCTCTCCGACGCGATCCGCGACCGTCTGCGTGCCCTGTTCGGCGCGGCCGGCGTCAAGCCGGCGCACATCCGCGAACGCGTGACCGGCGTGTGGCAGCTCGGCGAAGGCTGGGTGGCCGCCACGACCGCCGCGCTCCTGCTCGACACCCGCGAGGGCTCCAGCTCGCGCGGCGGTGACCTCGCCAAGCTGCCGACCGGCGCCGCCGCCAACGCGGCCGCCGCCGACAAGCTCATCGACGACGCGGTCGCCCTCGTCGGACAGACCAAGGGCGTGGCCGTCTCCAAGCCGTCCGCCGGCGGTGCCGCGGGCGGTGCCGTGGTCGACTCCGCCGCGCTCGACGCGTTCGCCGAGAAGGTCACCGGCGCCAACGGCGTGCTCGCCGCCACCGCACGGTTCGTGCTGAACGAGCTCGGCGTGGCCGCCCCGGCGCCCGAGACCGGCGAGGACGAGAACGCGGCCGTGGTCGCGGCCGTCAGCGCCGAACTCGGCTCCGACTGGCCCAAGCAGGTCGAGCCGCGCTTCGACGCGAACAAGGCCATCCTCTTCGACGACCGTTGGGCCTCCGCCCGCGAGGACCTCGCCCGCGCCTACTACGAAGGCGACGTGGACGCGCTCGCCGGCAGCTTCATCGGCCTCGGTAAGGCCGTCGCCGCCGAAGCCCGGTGGTTCGCGGCGAAGGCCGATGACGAGACGCTCAAGTCCGCGTTCGACCGCATCGCCTCCGAGGCGCTCGAGCCGGCCTCGTCCGACGCGCAGGCCTCCCGCTTCGCGGGCGACGTGGCCGTGGTCACCGGCGTGAGCCCGAACTCGATCGCCGCCCAAGTGGTCGAGGGCCTGCTCGCCGGCGGCGCCACCGTGATCGCCACCTCGCACAGCTTCAGGCCGTCCATCAAGGCGTGGGGCCGCCAGGCGTACCGCGAGCACGCCACCGGCGACGCCAAGCTGTGGCTCGTGCCCGCGAACCTGTCCAGCTTCCGTGACGTGGACGCGCTCGTGGACTGGGTGGGCAACGTCCAGAAGAAGACGACCGGTGCGACCACCACGATCCTCAAGCCCGCCTACGAGCCGACCCTGTTCTTCCCGTTCGCCGCCCCGCCGGTGCACGGCACGCTCGCCGACTCCGGCGAACTGTTCGAATCGCAGGCCCGCCTCATGCTGTGGGGCGTCGAGCGCGCGATCGCCGGACTGGCGAAGATCGGCGCCGACACCGACGTGCAGCACAAGCTGCACGTGGTGCTGCCCGGCTCTCCGAACCGCGGCGTGTTCGGCGGCGACGGCGCGTACGGCGAGGTCAAGTCCGCGTTCGACGCGATCGTCAACCGCGCCCGCGCCGAACGCGACGCCTGGTCGGACCGTGTCACCTTCGCCCACCCGAAGATCGGCTGGGTGCGCGGCACCGGTCTGATGGGCGGCAACGACCCGCTCGTCGCCGTCGTCGAACGCCACGGCATCCACACGTACTCCACCGCGCAGATCGCGGTCAAGCTGCTCGACCTGTGCACCGCCGACTCGCGCAAGGCGGCCGCCGAGGCGCCGCTCGACGTGGACCTGACCGGCGGTCTCGGCAGCGAGCCGATCGACATCAAGGCGCTGAGGGCGGAGGCGGAGGCCGACGCCGCGGCCGCCGGTTCGGCTCCCTCTGATGAGGGAGCTGGCGCGCGCAGCGCGACTGAGGGAGAGACCGCGCCCCGTGGGCAGCGGATCAAGGCCCTCCCCACGCCGCACGTCCCGCACCAGCCGCACGTGGACCTCGCCGACTGGGAGGGCGTGACCGCCCGTCCGGAGGACGAGATCGTCATCGTGTCCGTCGGCGAACTGGGCCCGTGGGGCTCCGGCCGCACGCGCGCCCAGGCCGAACTCGGCATCCACCCGGACGGCACCGTCGACCTCAACGCCGGCGCCGTGCTCGAGCTCGCGTGGAACATGGGCCTGCTCACGTGGGCCGACAGCCCGAAGCCCGGCTGGTACGACACCGACGGCAACCTCGTGCCCGAGGAGGACATCGCCGACCGCTACCACGACGAGGTCGTGGCCCGCTCCGGCATCCGCCCGTTCGAGGAGGGCATGGGCGACGACTACAAGGACGGCGCCGACGAGGAGGAGGCCGAGGTCTACCTCGACCACGACGTCACCTTCTCCGTGCCCACCGAGCAGGTCGCCCGCGAGTACGTCAAGCTCGACGAGGCCCACACGTCCATCGCCCGCGACGACGAGTCCGGCGAATGGAACGTGACCCGCCACGCCGGCTCGATGATTCGCGTGCCGCGCCGCGCCGCCATGACCCGCACGGTCGGCGGCCAGTTCCCGAAGGGCTTCGACCCGGTCAAGTGGGGCATCCCCGCCTCGATGGTCGGCGACGTGGACCGCATCGCGCTGTGGAACATCGTCACCACCGTGGACGCGTACCTGTCGGCCGGATTCAACCCGGCGGAGATCCTCCAGGCGATCCACCCGTCGCTTGTCGCCTCCACGCAGGGCACCGGCTTCGGCGGCATGGCCTCGATGCGCAAGCTCTACCTCGACCGCTTCCTCAACCACGAGATTCCGACGGACATCCTGCAGGAGGCGCTGCCGAACGTCGTCGCCGCGCACGTCATGCAGAGCTACATCGGCGGCTACGGCAACATGATCCAGCCGGTCTCCGCCTGCGCCACCGCCGCGGTGTCGCTGGAGGAGGGCGCCGACAAGATCGCGCTCGGCAAGGCCGACTTCGTCGTCACCGGCGCGATCGACGACATCGGCGTGGAATCGGTGATCGGCTTCGGCAACATGAACGCGACCGCCAACTCCGCCGAGATGTACGGCAAGGGCATCGACGCGCGCTTCTTCAGCCGCGCGAACGACCGTCGCCGCGGCGGCTTCCTGGAGTCCCAGGGCGGCGGCACGATCCTGCTCACGCGAGGCGACATCGCGTTGAAGCTGGGCCTGCCGGTCGCCGGCGTGATCGGCTTCATCCACTCCTACGCGGACGGCGCCCATACGTCGATCCCGGCCCCGGGCCTCGGCGCCCTGGCGGCGGGCCTCGGCGGACGCGACTCGAAGCTGGTCCACGACCTCGCCAAGCTCGGCGTCACGCCGGACGACATCGCCGTGGTCTCCAAGCACGACACGTCCACCAACGCGAACGATCCGAACGAGTCCGAACTGCACAACACGCTGGCGCACGCCATCGGCCGCACCGACGGCAACCCGCTGTTCGTCATCTCGCAGAAGACCGTCACCGGACACGCGAAGGGCGGTGCCTGCATCTTCCAGGTCAACGGGCTGACGCAGCTGTTCGCCTCCGGCGTCATCCCGGCGAACGCGGCGCTCGACTGCGTCGACCCGAAGCTCGCGAAGGACGACCACATGACCTGGCTGAGGAAGCCGCTGCGCATCGGCGGCGGCGAGGACGTGTTCGGCCGTTCCGCGGCCGGCCAGCCGGTCAAGGCCGGACTCGCCACGTCGCTCGGCTTCGGCCACGTCTCCGGCTTCGTGGCGCTCGTGCACCCCGGCGCGTTCGAGGCGTCCGTCGCGAAGGTGGACGGCGAGGCCGCGCTCGAGGCGTGGCGCGAACGCGCGAACGCCCGTCTCGCCGCCGGCCAGCGCCGACTCGAGGAGGGCATGATGGGCCGCGCCGCGCTCTACGAGCCGATCGACAACCGCCGCTTCCGCGAGGACGGCGTGAAGCTCGCGGGCGGCGGCCGCTACGACGCCCATGAGGTCGAGAAGGCCATGCTGCTCGACCCGGACGCCCGCCTGAACGCCTCCGGCTACTTCGAGGCGTGATCCGGTGACGCCGTCCGGCCCCTTGGCTGAGGGGCCGGACGGCGTCGCGTCGACATCGTGCCTAGCCGTTGTGATCGGCCCCCTCTGACGAGGGGGCTGTCGGCGAAGCCGACTGGGGGAGAGACAGCGGAGTTCCCGCGGTCTCTCCTGATTGTCGTTTCGTGATATCGCCTCCTTCGTCAGAGGGAGGCTTTTTCATATTCGTACATATTCATGCATATTCGTATGCGTATCGATTCGCATGCACATCGATGGGAGGTCATCATGCCGGTGCTGGGACTCGGCCATGACGTGGTCGACGTGGCGGCGTTCGCCGAGCAGCTCGCGTTGCCCGGATCGCGCATGCGCGCGCTGTTCTCGGTGCGCGAGACGCGCCAGGCCGCGGCCCGCGCGGCGGCGAAGCACGACGGCGAGGCCGTGCATCTCGCCGCCAAATGGGCCGGCAAGGAGGCGGTCCTCAAGACGTGGTGCGAGGCCGTGGGGGAGGGGCCGTTGCCGTACACGATCGACGATTTCCCCTGGTCCGGCGTCGAGATTCTCGACGACGCGCACGGCCGCCCGCACGTCGCGCTGCGCGCCGACGTCGCACGCGCGTTGCGCGAGTCCGTGCCCCAGTCCTCCGCCTTCCGCTGGCATGTCTCCCTCACCCACGACGCCGGCGTCGCCTCCGCCGTCGCGCTCCTCGACTCATAACCCCATGGTGCGGTGAAATCCCCATGGTGCGGTGCTGCAAAACGGCCATTTTCCAACGATATGGAGATTGTGTGTTGCCGCACCATGGGAGTGATGGGCGATGGCGGACGGGCGTGGGGTGCAAACGCTGTTACCGTTGCGGCGACGCGTCTCGAAACGGTTTGACACGCCGGTTATCGAACCGGTTTGATAACACGCGCGCGCGACGATACACTGGACACCGTCATCGCATACAACCAACGACGAAGTTAGGCATCGCAGCTAAAAGGAGTCACAGATGGCCGAAACCACCGCAACCAAGTCCGCCCCCGCGACCGACGACGTGTTCGCCGCGCGACTCGCCCGCCATCACGACGAATTCGAATCCCTGTTCCGCATGCTGTACGGCGACTCGCCGGAGCTCGCCGTCTTCGAGCGCGCCATGGCCGAGGCCTACGCCGAGCGCCCCGCCGACCTCAAGGCCCTCGACATCGAGCGCGAGAAGGACCCCGAGTGGTACAAGCGCGGCGACATGTTCGGCATGACCATGTACACCGACCTGTTCGCGGGTGACCTGAAGAAGCTCGCCGGCAAGATCGACTACCTCAAGGAGCAGAAGCTCACCTATCTGCACCTCATGCCGCTGCTGAAGATGCCCCACCCGGACAACGACGGCGGCTACGCCATCGAGGACTTCGACACCGTCGACCCGTTGCTCGGCTCCAACGAGGACCTCGCCGCCCTCACCAAGAAGCTGCGCAAGGCCGGCATCAGCCTGTGCCTCGACTTCGTGATGAACCACACCGCCTCCTCCCACCGCTGGGCGAAGGCCGCCGAGGCCGGCGACCCCGAATACCAGGACTACTACTTCTGCTACGACGACCGCACCATCCCCGACCAGTACGACGCCGTCGTCCCGCAGGTCTTCCCGAACACCGCGCCCGGCAACTTCTCCTGGAACGAGAAGATGGGCAAGTGGGTCATGACCCAGTTCTACCCGTTCCAGTGGGACCTCAACTACCGCAACCCGAAGGTCTTCACCGCGATGATGACCTCCGTCATGCACCTCGCCAACCTCGGCGTCGAGGTGTTCCGCCTCGACGCGGTGCCGTACATCTGGAAGCAGTTCGGCACCAACTGCCGCAACCTGCCGCAGGTCCACACCATCGTGCGCATGATGCGCATGATGCTCGAGATCGTCTGCCCGGCCGTCGTCCTCAAGGGCGAGGTCGTCATGGCCCCCAAGGAGCTCGCCGCCTACTTCGGCACCCCCGAGCGCCCCGAATGCCACATGCTGTACAACGTGTCCATCATGGTGAACCTGTGGGCCGCGCTCGCCAGCGGCGACGTGCGTCTGCTCAAGCGCCAGGCCGACAAGCTCAACGCCCTGCCGGACAACTGCTGGTTCGTCAACTACCTGCGCTGCCACGACGACATCGGCTGGGGCCTCGACGAGGACGAGGAGGTGCGCCTCGCCATCGACCCGCTCAAGCACAAGGAGTTCCTGTACCACTTCTACGAGGGCACCGTGCCCGGCAGCTGGGCCATGGGCGAGCTGTACAACTACGACGAAGCCACCAAGGACGCCCGCAGCTGCGGCACCGCCGCCTCCCTGTGCGGCGTCGAGAAGGCGCTCATCACCCACGACAAGCCCGCCTACGAGAAGTCCATCGACCGCGACCTGCTGCTCCACCGCGCGATGGCGTTCCTGCGCGGCTTCCCGATGCTCAACTGCGGCGACGAGATCGGCCAGCTCAACGGTTGGGACTACAAGGAGGACCCGGACCGCGTGGCCGACAGCCGCAACCTGCACCGCAGCAAGTTCGACTGGAAGAAGGCCGCCGAACGCCACACGTCCGGCACGCTCCAGAACCGCCTGTGGGAGGGCATGGAGTCCCTGCGCGAGATGCGCGACGACCCGTGCTTCGGCCCGGACGCGTGGGTGACCACGTGGGACACCCACGACGACGCGATCCTCGCCGTCCTGCGCAAGGAGGGCGAGCGCACGATTGTCGGCCTGTTCAACTTCACCGACGCCGACACCTACGCCGTGCTCGACAGCACCGCCGACGTCACGCTCCCCGAGCGCGTCGACCTCAAGCCCTACGAGGCGAAGATCATCGTCGCCCACGAGTGAGCGCTCCCCGAATCGTCGTCGCGGGGTGACGCCGCACGCGCCGCTCCACGACGTACCATCATCGGCATCGTGTCCTGTTCCTCTCGGACGCGATGCCGTCCCACCTGTGGCCCCGGCCGCGCGGATCCCCTTCCCGCGCGGCCGGGGCCATCCATATTCCGGCGGCGATCCGGGCGGCGGGTCCGGCGATCCCGCGACGGTGGAAGAACCAGGTCATCGCCCGTCGCCGCGCGCTACAGTCGCGTACATGGGAATCATCGGGAACGATGCGCGCATGCCGCGCACGGAACAGGTCGCCGACCGCGTCGTCGCCGTCGACGAGACCGGATCGACGAACACGCTCGCGCGCGAGCTGGTCGCGTCGGGGAAATTCGCCGGGAAGACCGTCACCGTCGTCGCGGCCGACCGGCAGACCGCCGGACGCGGCCGCCTCGACCACACGTGGGAAAGCGCGCCGGGAGAGTCGTCCACCGTATCGTACGTCGTGACCGTGCCACGCGCGCTCGCCGTCGACGGGACGGTCAACGGCTGGCTGCAGATGACCGCCGGCCTCGCCACGCTCGACGGATTGCGGGCAGCGCTCGCGGAGGTCGGCGCGAAGCCGTTGCGCGATGCGGAATCCGGCGACGACGACGGTGACGACGGCGGTGTCGCGGCCGCCGGCCGTCTCGGACTCAAATGGCCGAACGACATCTTCGTCGGCGGCCTGAAACTCGGCGGCATCCTCGCCGAACTCGTGCCGTTGCCGGAACGTCCCGGAATCCCGGAATCCGACGACGTCGCCATCGTCTTCGGCGTCGGACTGAACCTCGCCGTGCCCGCCGACTGGCTGCCCACGCCGCAGGCCACGTCGTTGCAATTGCACTACGCGCCGTTGCCGTCGGGGGAGGAGATGCGCGACCGGATCGCCGCCGGGACCGTCGTCGCGCTGCGCCGCCGTCTCGCCGCGTTCGCCGCCGGGCCGCGCGACGCGGCGGCGGCGTTGCGGCGCGAGACGGCCGGCGTGTGCGTCACGCTCGGACGCCGCGCCGTCGCGCACTTCACCGACGGAAGTTCGCTGGAAGGCGAGGCCGTCGCGCTGAACGACGACGCGTCGCTCACGATCCGCGACGACGCCGGCGTGACGCACGTCGTGCGCACCGCCGACGTCGGCGTGCTGCCCGCGTGACCTGTGACGACGACACGACGGTGCCGCGCGGGTTGTGCGTCGCGCGGCCTTGTGTATAATGGCACGAGTTGTTTTATCGGAGTGATTCGATGAGACGATGCGCGGATGTAGCTCAATGGTAGAGCCTCAGTCTTCCAAACTGATTACGCGGGTTCGATTCCCGTCATCCGCTCCACTAAGAGCCGACGGGATTCCGCCGGCTTTCTGCGTTGTGAGGGGTGCATTCGAACTGTTCCGAATGCGTATCTTTGTTGCGAGGGGTACCTGATTCCGGATATCCCGGGTACGTGTGGCTTTATATCGGGGTTCATACTCGGGAAACTGGTCTGGAGGCACCCCTCGTAAGCCAGATGGATGTCCGTGACGCGTTCTTCTCCGGCGGCTTGCAGTATCGTGGACGGAAGAAAAACGGCGCGCGCCGTGGTCGGGCGCGACGGATGTGAAGGAACGACGGCAAGCGAGGCGGTATATGGCGGACGAGAGCGAACGCAACGAGGCCACCGAGATCGTGGACGGCAGGGTCGAGACGGTCGAGGTGTCGAAGCATCCGGAGGCGACGATTCCCGAGACCGACCTGTCGCTCGCGGACATCGAACGCGGACGCTCCCACCCCGTGCGCTGGGCCGTGTACGCCGTGGCCGTGCTCGTCGCGATCATCGCGCCGTACTGGTACGGGCGCGCGCTCGCCGTCAACGACACCGCGTGGCTGACCGCGCACCTCGACGAGTTCACGCCGCAGGGCATGACGTTCCTCTCGTGGACGGTCACCCTGACGGCCATCGCCATGCTGGGCGTCGCGATCGTCGACTCCGGGCGGTGGATCTGGCGCATCCTGTTCGTGATCGGGCTCGCCGCCGAACAGTTCGTCGCCGGCGTGGCGCTGCTCAGACTTGACTTCTGGTATTCGACGTACGTCGTGTACGGCGAATCGGCGACCGTCGCGAACGCGGCCAACCTCGGCATCATCGCCGCCGGATTCGGCGTGGCCGTGTTCGCCGTGATCTGGGTGGGTCTGCTCGTCGTCATCAGGAAGGAGTCGCCGCTCAACGTGCTCACGCGCAGCTGGGCGTCGTTCATCCTGTTCTTCGTGATCGAGGTGGCGGCGCTGCTCGTCGTCATGTTCGGCGGGCTGCTCTCCACCGTCGCCGCGTGATTCGTGGCGCGGACGGGCGAGGCGTGTTCGCCGTGCGCGTGACACGCACGTCCGCGCCGTGTCCTATAGTTTCCATTTGGCGTAAATCGCCCGCGGATAGAGAGCGCTCCACGCACCGAGCATGGGGCACCGCGCAACGACCATAAGGAGGATGCCGTGGCACTTACGGCTGAAGAGAAGTCCCAGATCATCAACGAGTTCGCGACGCACGAGGGCGACACCGGCTCCCCGGAGGTCCAGGTCGCGCTGCTCTCCAAGCGCATCTCCGACCTGACCGAGCACCTGAAGAAGCACCAGCACGACCACCACTCCCGTCGCGGCATGCAGATGATGATCGGTGACCGTCGCTCCCTGCTCGACTACCTCAAGCGCAACGACATCAACCGTTACCGTGCGCTGATCGAGAAGCTTGGTCTGCGTCGATAGTACAGACTTCCGCCCGGGCGCCTTACGGCGTTCGGGCGTTTTACATACGCCTGCCAAACGGCAACACAACCGAAGAGGGGACGGATTCGAGAGGACGGGCCGCAAGGTGCGGCCGACGAGAGAATCCGGTTTACGAATCGTGAGTTGACACGAGGGCGCGGCCGGGGGTCGCGCATGGCGACGGCGGGAGGCTCGATCGGAGGTCCGATCGGATGGGGCCGCGCCGCCGGAACGAAAGCGAATGTAAGAGCCTGGCCCGGCTGAAGATGGGCCGCATGGTTGTAGGAAAAGACAAGACAAAGGAGGAACCCTGATGGAGGGTCCCGAAATCAAGGCCGCAGAGGCCATCATCGACAATGGGTCGTTCGGTAAGCGCACGCTGCGCTTCGAGACCGGCCGTCTCGCCCAGCAGGCTGACGGCGCCGTCGCCGCCTACCTGGACGACGACACCATGGTGCTGAGCACCACCACCGCCGGCAACAGCCCGAAGGAGAACTACGACTTCTTCCCGCTGACCGTCGACGTCGAGGAGAAGATGTACGCCGCCGGCAAGATCCCCGGCTCCTTCTTCCGCCGCGAAGGCCGCCCGTCCAACGACGCGATCCTGGCCTGCCGCATCATCGACCGCCCGCTGCGCCCGCTGTTCCCGCACACGCTGCGCAACGAGGTGCAGGTCGTCGAGACGATCCTGTCCGTCAACCCGGACGACGCGTACGACGTGGTCGCCCTCAACGCGGCCTCCGCCTCCACCATGATCTCCGGCCTGCCGTTCTCCGGCCCGGTCTCCGGCGTGCGCCTGGCCCTCATCGACGGCCAGTGGGTCGCCTTCCCGACCTGGTCCGAGCGTGAGCGCGCCGTGTTCGAGATCGTGGTCGCCGGCCGCGTGATCGACAACGGCGACGTCGCGATCGCCATGATCGAGGCGGGCGCCGGCAAGAACGCCTGGCACCTCATCTACGACGAGGGCCAGACCAAGCCGGATGAGACCGTCGTGGCCGAAGGCCTCGAAGCCGCCAAGCCGTTCATCAAGGTCATCTGCGAGGCCCAGAACGAGCTCAAGGCCGCCGCGGCGAAGGAGACCCGCGAGTTCCCGCTGTTCCCGGAGTACACCGAGGACCTCTACAACCGCATCGACGAGATCGCCCACCAGGACCTCGACGAGGCGCTGACCATCGCGGAGAAGCTGCCGCGTCAGGAGCGCATCCACGAGATCAAGGAGCACGTGCGCGAAATCCTCGCCAACGAGTTCACCGACATGGACGACGCCGAGAAGGACAAGGAACTCGGCAACGCGTTCAAGGAGCTGCAGCGCCAGATCGTGCGCCGCCGCATCCTCACCGAGGACTACCGCATCGACGGCCGCGGCCTCAAGGACATCCGCACCCTGTCCGCCGAGGTGGACATCGTGCCGCGCGTCCACGGCTCCGCCCTCTTCCAGCGCGGCGAGACCCAGATCCTGGGCGTCACCACGCTGAACATGCTCAAGATGGAGCAGCAGCTCGACTCCCTGTCCGGCCCGCAGTCGAAGCGCTACATGCACAACTACGAGATGCCGCCGTACTCCACCGGCGAGACCGGCCGCGTCGGCTCCCCGAAGCGCCGCGAGATCGGCCATGGCGCCCTCGCCGAGAAGGCCCTCGTGCCGGTGCTGCCGAGCCGCGAGGAGTTCCCGTACGCGATCCGCCAGGTCTCCGAGGCCATCGGCTCCAACGGCTCCACCTCCATGGGCTCCGTGTGCGCCTCCACCCTGTCGCTGCTGGCGGCGGGCGTGCCGTTGAAGGCCCCGGTCGCGGGCATCGCGATGGGCCTGGTCTCCGGCGACGTCGACGGCCAGCACATCTACAAGACCCTGACCGACATCCTGGGCGCCGAGGACGCGTTCGGCGACATGGACTTCAAGGTGGCCGGCACCTCCGAGTTCATCACCGCCCTGCAGCTCGACACCAAGCTGGACGGCATCCCGGCCGACATCCTCGCCGCCGCGCTGCAGCAGGCGAAGGACGCCCGCACCACGATCCTCGAGGTCATCAACGAGTGCATCGACGGCCCGGCCGAGATGAGCGAGTTCGCCCCGCGCATCATCACCACCTCCGTCCCGGTCGAGAAGATCGGCGAAGTCATCGGCCCGAAGGGCAAGATGATCAACCAGATTCAGGAGGACACCGGCGCCGAGATCGCGATCGAGGACGACGGCACCGTCTTCATCTCCTCCGAAGGCGGCGAGGCCGCCGAGAAGGCGAAGCAGATCATCGACTCCATCGCCAACCCGCATGTGCCGGAAGCCGGCGAGACCTACAACGGCAAGGTCGTCAAGACCACGTCGTTCGGCGCGTTCGTGAACCTCACGCCGGGCACCGACGGCCTGCTGCACATCTCCCAGATCCGCAACCTCACCAACGGCGAGCGCATCGACCAGGTTGAGGACGTGCTCAAGGAGGGCGACACCGTCGAGGTCGTCGTCCAGGGCGTCGACGACCGCGGCAAGATCTCCCTCGCGATCCCCGGCTTCGAGGATCAGGAGAACAACGCGCGTCGCGGCGGCGACCGTCCGGCCCGCGGCGAGCGCGACGACCGTCGCGGCTCCCGCGGCCCGCGTCGTGACCGTGACGACCGTCGCGACCGCGACGACGATTTCGATGATCGTCCGCGTCGTCGCCGTTCCGACGACCGTGACGACCGTCGCGATGATCGTGATTACGATGATCGTCCGCGTCGCCGTCGCGCCGAGCGTGACTACGACGATCGCGATCGTGATTACGATGATCGTCCGCGTCGTCGCCGTTCCGACCGTGACTACGATGACCGCGACGACCGTCGCGTCTCCCGCGCCGACCGTGATGACGATCGTCCGCGTCGTCGTCGTTCCGATCGTGATGACGACCGTCGCTCCGACCGTGACGACCGTCGCGGCGGCCGTGGCCGTGGCGGCTACGACCGCAATCCGCGCTACGCGACCGACGAGAACTATGACGAGTACCACGCGGACCGCATCGAGCGCACCGAGCGCCCGCGCCGCCGCGTCCGTCGCGACTTCGATCCGTTCGAGGACTGATTCGGACTGATCGGACTGTGGTCGCTGGTTCTCTCTCGGCCCCCCTCTGACGAGGGGGCTGTCAGACGAAGTCTGACTGGGGGAGAGACCTGAACGCAAAACGAGGGGTGGATGCCGACCCATATGTGGACCGGCATCCACCCCTCGTTTGTTCTCCCGCGTATGTCGACCGCGCTACAGCCCGGCCTCGGCGAGGGCGTGGTCGATGTCGCGGATGAGGTCGTCGGTGTCTTCCAGGCCGACGGCGAGGCGGAAGAATCCGCGATGGAACTCCTCCGGGTACAGGTACTGACGTTCGTCGTCCTCGCCGAGGAACACGATGAGGCTTTCGTCATGGCCGAGCGAGACGGCGGACGTGATTACGTTGAGCTTGCTGACGAACCGGTTGTGCCCGTCATGGTCGGTGTCGAGCCCGAACGAGAGGACGCCACCGAAGCCCGCGTCCGGGCGGGCGAGCTGTCGCGCCGCCACGTCGTGGTGCGGATGCGATTCGAGTCCCGGATAGGCGACGAACCGCACTTGCGGCAACGATTCCAGATGTTTCGCGATGGCCAGGGCGGAGGCGTTGTGCTGGCGCATGCGCAACGGCAGCGTGACGGATCCGCGGTTGATGAGCCACGCGTTGAACGGCGAGATGATGCCGCCGTAGTTCACCTGGTAGGTGAAGCGGATCTGGTCGGTGAGCTCCTTGCAGGTGGCGATGGCGCCGCCGAGCGCGTCGCCGTGTCCGTTGATGTATTTGGTGAGGCTTTCGATGACGATGTCCGCGCCGAGGTCGGCGGGGCGCACGTTGAACGGCGAGTTGAACGTGTTGTCGACGGACAGCAGCGCGCCGGCGTCGTGCGCGAGCTTGGCCGCCGCCTCGATGTCCGTGACCTTGAGGGTCGGGTTGGCGGGCGTCTCGATGTGCACGAGCTTCGTGTTCGGGCGGATCGCGTCCGCGATGTTCCGCGGATCGGACGTGTCGACGATCGACGTCTCGATGCCGTACTTCTCCGGCAGGATCTGGTTGAGCAGACGGTAGGCGGCGATGTACGTCGTGTCGGAGAAGATCGCGTGGTCGCCGCGGTTCAGCAGCGTGGTGAACGTGGCGGCGAGGGCGGCGACGCCGGAAGCGAGCACGACCGCGTCCTCCGTGCCTTCCAGGTTCGCGAGCTTCGCCTCCAGATAGCGCTGGTTCGGGTGGCCGTTGCGCGTGTACAGGTTCACGTCGGAGCTGGACCAGTTGATGTCGGAGGGGTCGTAGGGCAGGGCGTAGGCGTTCGCCAGCGTGATCGGACGGCGGATCGCGCCGGTCTCGGCGTCGACCCCGTTGCCGAGGTGGATGGATTTGGTCGCGAACCCGAGGGGCGTGCCGTCGAAGGATTCGCCATGATGTACGAGATCTGAGGTCATGGTTTCGGTTTACCAGCCGCTCGTCTCCCGCGCGAGTGCGCGTGGTCGGCGGGAATCCGCGGAATCGCAAGGTTTGATAGCCTCCCATAGGAAGAACCGTGCCCGATTGCGGTGCTCGCGCTTCTCCACGCGGGGAATCCCTCGCGCTCCGGGCCCATGGTGCGGCGAAAACCCCATGGTGCGGAAAACCGCTCATGGTGCGGTGGCGGGAAACGTTGGTATTCCGCCGTTATGGAGATTATGTGTTGCCGCACCATGGGAGTGTGGTCGGCGGTGACACGCCGGGCGGGGCGATGACCGGTGGATATCTACCGGTTTGTTGCGGGGCGTGGAAGAATGGGTGCAAGCGGTTACGGATGATCGCGGACGATTTGCGGGACATGGGCGCGTGGGTGCGGCCGTGTCCCCCGAGCGAAGGAGCGGGCCATGGGCGGTGCAGCGGTGGCGATAGTGATTGTGGTGGTGATTCTGGCGGTCGTCATCGGACTGGTCGCGTGGACGATCGCCGCCTATAACGGCCTCGTGCAGTTGCGCAATCGGGTCGGCAACGGCTGGGCGCAGATCGACGTGCAGCTGAAGCAGCGCGCCGACCTCATCCCGAACCTCGTCGAAACGGTGAAGGGGTATGCGGCGCACGAGTCCGGCGTGCTCACGCAGGTGACGGCCGCACGCGCCGGCGCGATGGCCGCCGCGGCCCCGGGCGCCACGATCGCCCAACGCGCCGCCGCCGAGAACCAGCTGTCGCGCGCGTTGCTCAACCTTACGGCCACGGCCGAGGCATATCCGCAGCTGCAAGCCAACCAGAACTTCGTGAACCTCCAGAACCAGCTGCAGGCGCTCGAGCAGAAGATCGCGTACGCGCGCCAGTTCTACAACGACGTGGTGATGAAGTACAACACGCGCATCGAGACCGTGCCGAGCAACATCATCGCGGGACTCTTCCACTTCACGCAGGCGCAGTACTTCGCCGCCGACGAGGCGAGCCGCGCCGTGCCGCAGGTGAGGTTCTGACCGGCGGCCGTACGGAACGGGGCGACAAGCTCGTGAAAGGAGGTGGACGACGATGCGCAGACGACTGATCAACGCCGTGTTCGGCGCGCTGATCGCCACGGCCGTCCTCGTGGGCATCCTCGTCATCAGCCATGTCGGCGGCGTCGACGGTGCGACGATGAGCTACCGGACCATCGACTACACGGCCGTCGCCACCGCCGACGGCGATCTCAAGGTCACCGAACACCTCGACTACAAGCTCAAGGCGCGCGAGGACGAGGACGGCCACACCAAACGCTGGAAGCAGCTCTACTGGCAGTACACGCTCGACCCGGAAAAGCTCACCGACATCACGGACATCAGCGTGCGCAACGCCACTACCGGCGAGACCTACACGCGCATCGAACCGCGGAACCCCGACCTTGTCGGCGACGGCACGTGGGACATCGAATACGCGAACCACTGGTACATCGCCGACGTGACCGACGGCGCCGACGACCCGCAGCCCTACGAACCCGGGGAGGACGGGCTCGCCACCGGCTACGGCGCGCCCAAGACCATCGAGATTGGCTGGAACATCCCCGCCGTCAAGGAGACCGACAGTCTGAGATTCGACGTCTCGTTCACCATGCACGACGTCGCCACGAAACACCCGGACGTCACCACCTTCCAATGGGAGCCCATCGAAACCAGCAACCAGGTGCCCGCCGGCGTCGTCACCGGCGTGGTGCGGTTCCCCGAAGGCGTCACGAAAGCCGACGCATGGAGCTGGCTGCACACCGAAAGCGTCAGCGGGACCAATACGGACGCCGAAGGGCGCACCGACGACGGCACCCTCCGCTTCACCGTCCACGACCTCAAGGCCGGCGGCTACATCAACGTCGTCGCCGCCTACGATTCCGAGCACGCCGGCACCGTGAAACGCTCCGATCCCCATATCGGGCTCGCCCGACTCAAAGCGGATGAGAAAGCCAAGGAACAGGCATGGCGGGACCGGCAACGCGGCACCGCCCGACTCCGCCTCGCCACATGGGCGGGCCTCGCGCTCGCGGCCGTCGCGCTCATCGCATGGGCGCTCGCCGCCGTGTTCCGCACGCGCCGTCTCGCCGGCTACCACGGCTCCATCGAATACTGGCGTGATCCTCCCGGCGTCAGCCCCGCCTGCGCCGCCCGCCTCATCGACGCGGTCGACACGCTCCCGTCCGGCAAGACGGGGAAGACCGACGACCGTGCGCTCGCCGCGACCGTGATGGCGCTCGCCGTGAAGAAGGCCATCGCCATCTACCCCGGTTCCGCCGACCTGTACCGCGGCATCGATCTGAGCCGGGCGGACGCGGTCGGCATCTCCCGCATGATCGGCGCCGACCTGGGCAGGATCAACGCCGCGCGCTCCACCAGCACCATCGTCATCCTGCCCGCCGCACTCGGCGCGGGGCGTCCGGGGCTCGGCCTGTGCCGCTCCGAATCCGCCTGCTTGGACCTGCTCATCGCCATCTCCTACCGCGTGGGAGGCCCGGTGTTCGATCTCATGCAGATGCGCGCCGCCTGCAGGAAATGGAAGGACGGCTACAAGCCGCTCGGCGGGTTCGCCGCAGCCGCGGAAAGCGAGTTCATCCTGCTCGACGCCACCCGGTCGACCGTTCCCAGCTACGCGACGCCCGGCATCCTCCTCGTGCTTCTCGGCTGCGCGCTGCTCGTCACCCCGGTCCTCACCTCGAACATCGCCGTGCAGCTGTGCGTGGGCGCCCCGTCGTTCTTCACCGGCGTGTTCACGTTCCTGGCCAGCGCGCCCCTCACGCTCACCGCGCGCGGCCAGGACCTCGGCGGCAGATGCCTGGGGCTCAAACGCTATATGGAGGATTTCTCCGACTTCACCGACCGCGGCGCGGCCGACCTGGCCCTATGGGACTGGTACATGGTGTACGCGGCAGCGTTCGGCATCTCCCGGCGCATGGTGGCCGAACTCGCCAAGGCATACCCCGAGGTTGCCGACCCCGATTGGCTCGACGCGAACGGTTCCGGCTCCCTCTGGTATTGGAGCTACCGTCCGTACCGGTGGCGGAGCCGCCATGACGGTGCGGACACGTCCGGCACGTCCGGTTCCCCCATCGGCGCGGACGGATTCGGCGGGCCGGGCTCCGGCGGCTTCATGTTCGGCGGCGACTCGTTCGCGGCCGGTCTGGGCGACATCGGTTCGCAGCTGAGCTCCGGATTCGCGTCCGTCTCCTCCACGATCTCGGCCGCGGCGCCGTCCTCCGACGGCGGTTTCGGCGGGAGCGGCGGTGGAAGCGGTTTCGGCGGAGGCGGCGGCGGGTCGGGCGGCGGCTCCGCCGGTGGTCGCTGATTCGCGGAACGCCGCGACGGGATGCCGCGGGATATGAACGGATGCGACGGGACACGCCGTACCGGTGGGATGATGGCGTACGGGCATGGAATCTCGAAGATCGGGGGCGACGGGACATGGCGACACGACATGGCAGGACGATGCGGCGGTCCGTCGGAAGACGGATCGGCGGCGCGCTGGTCGGCGGCCTCATCGTCGGGGCCTTGGTCTTCGCCGTGATGTTCGCATCCGTCCACTTCGCCGTCCGGACCTCGCCGATCGGCTACCGCAGTCTCGACTACGAGATGGCGGTGCAACCCAACGGCGACCTCAAGGTCACGCAGCACATCGACGTGAGGCTCGACAAGCGCGACGGCGACGATCCGTGGAGACAGCTCTTCCAACGCTACGAGATCAACAGTTTCGATCTGACGGACATCACCGACATCTCCGTGCGCGACGCCGATACCGGCCAGACGTACACGCAGGAGGATCCGATCTCGCCGACCGACGTTTCCGCCGACGCCCGATGGGACCGCTACCACGCCGGGCACTGGTACATCGCCGACACGGATGCCCCATGGACGGACACGGGCCCGCAGGCGTACACGCCCGGCCGCGACGGGCTCCCCATCTACGACGACCCCACGGAGTATCAGGACTACGCCAAGGTGCACGGACTCGACGACTCGCCGACCAAAACCGTGGAGATCGGATGGAACATCCCCACCACCGTGAAGGCGCGCAGCATGCGCTTCGACGTGACGATGACCCTCGTGGGCGCCGCCACCCTCTACCAGGACGTCGCATCCTTCCAATGGGAGCCGATATCCATCGACAACACAATCCCCATCGGCGCGGTGACCGGAACCATACGCTTCCCCGAAGGCGCCCGCGCGTCGGATTCATGGGGGTGGCTCCACTCCGCGGGAGTCTCGGAGATGTCGCGCGACACGGACGGAACCCTGCGGTTCGCCGTGCGCAACGTGAAGGCCGGGCGGCCTCTCGACATGGTCGTCGCCTACGACGCCGACGTGGTCCGGGACACCTTCCACGGCACGCGCGGCAGCCAATACAGGCCGGTCGGCACCTGGATACGGCACGATGACTGGGCGCAGCTGCCCTCGCTCAAACGGGAGGAGAGCGAGCGGGAACGGCAATGGCACGACCGTCAGCGGCGTAAGGCGACGACATGGGGCGTGGTCGCGGCGATCGGCGCGGCGCTCGCCATCGTCATGACGGCGTTCGCGCTGCGCGCGCTGCTCCGTTCGCTTCATCCCATGCCCGGCGGATCCGGCGACCCCGATGACACCACCGCGCCGGACCTCACGTATGTGCATGAGCCGCCGGATATCAGTCCGATCGGCGCCGCACGCATCGCGGAGATCCTCGGGCTGCCGGGGAAGGGCATGCCCGAAGGGCGTCGCCTGGCGGCCACCATCCTCGACCTCGCGCGCAGGGAAGCGATCGAACTCCGCACCGGTCCGGCGCAGGCCGTGACCATCACGATCCCGTCGCCACGCCGGGAGCACCACGACGGACCGCACCTGCGCCCGTACGAAGACAAGGCGCTGCTCCTGCTGGAAGGCGTTGCCGGACGTCTGGACCGTGACACGTTCGACCTGGACGAGATGCGCGCCGTCTGCAACACATGGAAGGACGGGGCCAAACTGCTCGACGACTACGAACGGGCCTGCAGACGCGAATGCCGGGGTCTCGGCGCTTCGGAACGCTCCGGGCGGATCGTCGGCGCGCTCGCCGCCGTCACCGGACTGTACGGCGTGGTCGCGGCGATCGTCGCCTGGAACGTCACCGGCGATCCCGCATCGGCGGCCATGTTCGTCGTCCCGTCGATCGCGATTGCCGTCGCCGCGGTGACGATCTGTCCCGACGAGACCCTCACCCGCAAGGGGCGGCGGTACGCCCGCCGGGTGTACGGGCTCTACCGCTATCTGGAGGATTCCGGCGGTTCCGCCGATCGTGACTCCGCCGATCGCGACTCCACCGATCGTGACGCCGCCGATGCGGCGTTCCGGGACCGTCTGCTCGTGTACGCGACGGCCATGGGAGTCTCCGGCAAGGTGATGCACGGGTTCGCCGGGGCGTCCGGCGCCATCGGCGGCATCGGCGCGCAGCTGCGCGATCAGCTCGCCAGGGTCGCCGTCGCGATTTGGGCGGCGTCATCGGCAGTGTCGTCGACGTCGTCATCATCGGGCAGTGGTTCCGGCGGTGGTTCCGATGGCATCGGGAGCGACGTCGGCGATGCCGGGAACGGCGGGTTCGACGGCGGGTTCGACGGGACGGACGGCGGTTCCGGCGGCGGATCGTTCGGAGGCCGGTGAGATCCACGGTGAGATCCACGCGGATGCCTACGCTGGAACCGGCATGACGCGCGTCCGCCGCCTCACGGCCAACGAGAGAACGTGAGGCGTGACGGGCGCGACGACGACCAGCCAAGACGGGAACGCAAGGAAGGAGCGCACCATGGCGCTGTACCGCAATCTGGGACCATTCTCCACCACCGCGATCGGCCACGGCGAGATGCCGCTGACCATCGAGAACAACCGCGGGCACGAGGTCGGCATCGAAACGCTGCACGCCTCGCTTGACGCCGGCTGCCGCCACATCGACACCGCGTGGGCCTACTACACGCCCGGCGAGGAGGAACAGACCGGCGAAAAGCTCGTGCGCGAGGCGCTCGCCACGTGGAAGGGGCCGAAGAGCGAGGTGACCGTCGCCACGAAGATCGGTCTGCGCCGCGCATGGGAGGGCGACAAGCCGGTCTGGCCGCGCGACGGCAAGCCGGAGCATCTCATCGAATACGGCAAGCAGTCGGCGATGGCGCTCGGCGTCGACACCATCGACCTGCTCTACCTGCACCGCCACGATCCGGAGGTGCCGTACAACGAGTCCGTCGAGGCGCTCAAGCAGCTCGTCGACGAGGGCGTGGCCCGCGTGGCCGGCGTGTCCAACGCGTCGATCGAACAGATCGACATCGCGCGTTCGATCCTCGGCGACAAGCTCGTCGCCGTGCAGAACCAGTACTCGCCGATCCATCTGGAGACGCAGGACACGCTCGACTACTGCGCGAAGCTGGGCCTCGTGTTCGTGTGCTGGAGCCCGCTCGGCGGCTACCGCCACCCGTACGACGAATCCAAGTTCGACCCGTTCCGCGAGGTCGCGGCCGCGCACGGCGTGAGCTACCAGCAGGTCACGCTCGCGTGGGAGCTCGCCAAGGGCGACCACATGTTCGTCATCCCCGGCGCCCATCGCCCCGAGACGATTCTCGACTCCCTCAAGGCCGACCAGCTCGAACTCACCCCGGACGAGATGGCCAAGCTCGGCTGATTGCCGGTCTCATACCAATCCGGCCAGTACCTGCGCCGCCCCGGCGAACTCCTCCGGGGTGGTGTAGGCGTAGCTCAGGCGCAGGGCGTTGTCGCCCTCGAAATCGTAGATGTCGCCCGGATTGAGCAGCACGCCGCGCTCGGCGGCCTGCTGGAACAGCCGTCCCATGCGCACCGGCTCGTCGAACGTGAGCCAGATGTAGAACCCGCCGTGCGGCACGTTCCAATGCGCGCGCCCGGCGAACAGCCGTTCCAGCGTCTCCAGCGCCGCGTCGCGCCGGCGGCGCAGTTCGGCGCGCAGACGCCCCAGATACTCCGTGTACAGCCCGCTTGTCAGGAACCGAGCGAACACCCATTGGCTGAGCGTGCTCGCGCCGTAATCCATCTGCATCTTCACGTCCGCGAGCCGGTGCACGATCCGCTCGTCGGCCACGATCCATCCGATGCGCAATCCCGGTGCGAGCGCCTTCGACGCGCTGCCCAGCGTGATCACCATGCCCGTCCCGTCATAGGATTTGAGCGCGCGCGGCGTGGACCCCTCGAAGACGAGATCCTGATACGCGCAATCCTCGATGATCGGCAGCCGGTGCGCCACGCACGCGTCGATGAGCGCGCGTCGGCGCTCCTCGGGCATCGTCACGCCGGTCGGATTGTGGTTCGTGGGAATCGTATAGAGGACGGCGTCGCCGGCGTGCTCGTCGCGTTTCGCCATCCGCTGAGGTCCGGCCGGCGCGTTCGTCTCCGTCGCGGCGGACAACAGTCCGTCCAGCGCGTCCACGTCGAGACCGTCGCCGTCCATCGGCACGCCGGCGAGCCGCATGCCCGCCGACTGGAACACCTGCAGCGACTTGATGTAGCTCGGCGCCTCCGCGTAGACGGTCGATCCGGCGGACAGCAGGCTCACCGAGATCATCTGCAATCCCTGCAATGCTCCCGAGGAGACGAGCACCTGTCCGGGGCGGCAGTCGACGCCCCAGTCGCGCATGTGCGCGGCGATCGCCTCCCGCAGCACGTCCAGACCCTCTGGCGGCGGGTAGCCAAGCGCGTCGATCTCGGCGGCCGCCTCGCCGGCCACGCGCCGCCACATGTCGCGCGGGAAGAGCCGTGGGTCGATCTCCCCGGTGCCCAGACGCGTCTTCGTGCGGTCGAATTCGAGCCGGTTGATGGTCTGGATGGTCGCGTTGTTCGCCTTGAAGAATCCGGATGAGACGTAGTCCGCCCAGTCGGGCGCGCCGGGCAGCATCAGCGACCACGTGTTGCTCGCGATGCGCGTGCCGGCCCCGTGGCGCCCTTCGACGATGCCGTAGTCGGCGAGCTCCTGGACGGCGGCGATGATGGTGGACCGGTTCACGCCGAACGATTCGGCCAACGCGCGCTGACTGGGCAGCCTCGCGCCGATCGGCCACGCGCCGGAGGCGATGCGCCCGCACATGTAGTCGACGATCTGCTCGGTGACGGGCGTGGGACTCGTGCGGTCCGGGGCCCAGTCGATGTCGAGCGGCGTGGTACGCGGCATATGCGGCTCCTTGGTGGCTTGTCGGGTGTGGATGTTCCGCTTTGCCTCCCCTCTGACGAGGGAGGTGGCATCGCGCAGCGATGACGGAGGGAGAGACCCCGGCCGTGGGCCGGTGGGGGAGGCGGATTCCGCGCCCCCTTCAGGGGGAGCTGGCGGCCGCAGGCCGGCTGAGGGGGTGTTTGGTTGGGTGGTAAATGCTTGCCTTGGCTGGTTGCCAAGTGTAATCGGTTGCGTAGGATATGGCAACGGCATTGGAATGATGCGGATTGCATGGCATGTGATTCGCATATGGCTGGTTGGCTGAACTGTGTTTGGCTAGTTTTGGCTGGGTGTGGATTGCCCAGCCAAAACCAAAAAGCCGGTTGAGGGGCTGCCGTGACTACCCCTCAGACGGCCTGCGGCCGCCAGCTCCCCTGACAAGGGGAGCCGAGGGACGGGTGGAACCGCGCGTGACGCGGGTGCCGGCCGAGGGAACGAGGAACGAGGATGGGACTGTATATTCAAGGGCTCACGATGGGATTGGCGTACATCGCGCCGATCGGCATGCAGAACCTGTTCGTCATCAATTCGGCGTTGACGCGCACGCGCCGCAACGCGCTCATCACCGCGCTCATCGTCATCTGCTTCGACATGGCGCTGAGCCTGTCCTGCTTCTTCGGCGTGGGCGCGCTCATGCAGGCGCACCCGTGGCTGGAGAACATCGTGCTCGGTCTCGGCGGGCTCGTCGTCATCCGCATCGGCCTCGGCCTCGTCCTCCCCAAGCGTCGCACTACCGAACGCACCGCCGTCTCCGCTCCCGCCGGCGGGAGCTCCCGCGAAGCGGGTGAGGGTGGTCCGGCCGCAGGCCGCTCATCCGCTCCCGCCGCGGACCGTCCGGAGACCGCCCATCCCGCCGCCCGTCTCGGCGCACGCGGACTCATCGACACGATCGGCACCGCCTGCGCGGTCACCTGGTTCAACCCGCAGGCCATCATCGACGGCACGCTGATGCTCGGCGCGTTCGCCGCCACGTTGCACGCCGGGCAGACCACCCCGTTCATCACCGGCGTGGAGACCGCCTCCGTGCTGTGGTTCCTCGGCGTCACGCTCGTCGTCAACGCGTTCGCCCACAAGTTCAGCCCGAGGATCATCGACGTGCTCAACCGCGTGTGCGGCGGCGTCATCGCCCTCTACGGCGTCAAACTCCTCGTCGACTTCGCCCTCGCCGTCCTCTGACGCCGCCCCGCGCCCGCCCCGATTCGTCTCCCCGCGGGCCGCTACACTGTTGGGGTGATGAATACGAATGGCAACAACCCCCTGCGCATGCGCCGCAAGCCCGAAGTGCTCGCCCCGGCCGGCAACCTGCGCGGACTCAAGACCGCCGTCGACTACGGCGCGGACGCCGTCTACTGCGGCGGCAAGGCGTTCGGCATGCGCAGCGCCCCCAGGAACCTCAGCCTCGAGGACTTCGAGGAGGGCGCTCGCTACGCGCACGAGCGCGGCAGCCGCGTCTACGTGACGCTCAACGTGCTGCCCCGCAACGCCGAGGTCGAGGCGATGCGCGACTACATCGGCCAGTTGAAGGGCACCGGCATCGACGCGATGATCGTCACCGACATCGGCGTGATGATGATGGCCCACCAGATCGCCCCCGACGTCGAGCTGCACGTCTCCACCCAGGCCGGCGTCACCAACTACGGCGCCGCGCAGGCGCTCTACGAGTTCGGCGCGCGCCGCGTCGTGCTCGCCCGCGAGATGGACCTGCAGGCCGTGCGCGACATCCGCGCGCGCATCCCCGACGACATGGACATCGAATGCTTCGTGCACGGCGCGATGTGCATGGCGTTCTCCGGCCGCTGTCTGTTCTCCAACTACCTGACCGGCCGCGACGGCAACCACGGCGAGTGCGCGCAGCCCTGCCGCTGGAAGTACTCGATCGTCGAGGAGAAGCGTCCCGGCCAGTACTTCCCGATCGAACAGACCGAGGAGGGCGCGTACCTGTTCAACTCGCAGGACATGTGCATGCTCGACCACATCGACGACCTGATCGACTCCGGCGCCACCAGCCTCAAGATCGAAGGCCGTTCGAAATCCGCGTACTACATCGCCGCGATGACCAACGCGTACAAGACCGCCGTCAACGAATACATGGTTCAGCGCGGCTTCGAGACCGCGGACGGCGACGTCGTCAAGCCGTTCCGCGACCGCGTGATCCGCCCCGGCGACCCTGATTTCGCGAGCACCGCCGACGACGCGATCGAGAAGAACGCCGACCGCGCGTTCGCCGGCGTTCCCGGCGAGCCGCCGGTCGAAGGCGACTCCGAAGACGCCCCCGCCTCCGCCGTCGCGCCGTCCAGGACCGAGGACGCGGCCGCCCGCTCCGCCGGCGGCGCGCAGCTCGACCAGCTGAGCTACAAGGCCCGTTCCGCCCGCCGCAAGTCGAACACGCGCGAGGAGGTGCTGCCCGAAGGCTGGCACCACGCGAAATGCCGCCCCGCGCCGCACGTCGAACTGCCCGGCTGGCTGCTCGACGAACCCGACAAGGTGGCCCACCGCGACTACTCCACCGGCTTCTACTATCCGGAGCGCAAGGTGACGCAGAACACCAACCGCTCCGCCTACTTCCGCGCGTGGATGGTCGTCGGCGAAGTGCTCTCGTGGAGCCCGGAACGCGGCGGCCGCGCGACCATCATGAGCCGCAACAAGATCGAACCCGGCCAGGAGGTCGAATTCCTGCTGCCCGGCGAGGCCCCGCTCGCCTACACGGTGCCCGGCACCGGGCTCGAGGACGCGGACGGCGTGCCCGTCGCCGCGATCAACAACCCGGCGCACGTGTTCTCGCTGCCATGCCCGCACGAGGTGCCCGAGAACGCGGCCATCCGCTCGCGCACGAAGAAACCCACGCTGAAGGCCGAATGACCATGCACCCCTCGCAACGAAGTCCGATCCCGAAAACCGGGGAAATCGACAGCGGACCCGCCTGCGAGGGGTACCCACCCCAAGGAGACACCATCATGAGTGAAATCGACGAGACGATCCTCGACTCGAACCAGATCAGCTCCACCGACAAGGCGGGCCGCCCCATCCCCGTCACCATCCCGATCGCGCTCGCGCCCGGCGTGACCGTCGTCTACACGACGCGCCTCGGGGGACTCTCGACCGGCGACTTCGGCAACCTCAACCTCGGCGGCAAGTCCGGCGACGACCCGGAGGCCGTCCTTTCGAACCGCATCGCGCTCGCCGAGGCGGTCGGCGCACGCCTCTCGCTCGTCTCGCAGGTCCACTCCGGCAAGGCCGTCGACGTGGATGAGGCGTTCGAGATCAACACGCCGTTCGGCTTCGACGTCTCCGGCACACGCACCGGCGAGGCCGCCGCCGAAGCGACCGGCGAGCCGACCGAACCGACCACGCCGACCGAGCCGTCCGCCGCAGCGGCCGATGCCGCGCCGCACGTCGTCGAGGCCGACGGCCAGGTCACCGCACAGACCGGCGTCGCGCTCGGCATGTTCGCCGCCGACTGCCTGCCCGTGCTGTTCGCCGACCCCGTGAGCGGTGTGATCGGTGCCGCCCACTGCGGCCGTCGCGGCCTCGAACGCGGCGTCATCCAGTCGACCGTCGACCTGATGGCCGCCAAGGGCGCGAAACCGGAGAACATCGTCGCCACGCTCGGCCCGTGCATCTGCGGTGACTGCTACGAGGTGGGCGACGAGATCGCCGACACGTTCGTCAAGCGTTTCCCGCTCACCAAGACCGCGACGCGCTTCGGCGGCGCCGGCATCGACATCGCCGAGGCCGCGCGCATCGACCTCGCGTTCGCCGGCGTGCACCGCATCGTCGATTCGATGCCGCGCATCCACGCCGCCACCGAATACCTGGAGGAGGACGCCGAACTCGCCGAACTGTGCCGCGCCGACGGCGAAGGTCCGACCGAGTTGTCCGCGCGCATCGCGGCCATCCGCCACAGCATGTGCACGCTCGAGAATCCGCTGTGGTACTCGCATCGCCGCGCCGCGAAGGCTGGCAAGCGTCACGAGGGCCGTCTCCTCGCGCTCATCGTGCGCCACTGAGCCGTCGTCCCGCATAACGCCCCGCGCCCCGCGTCCGGCGGATATTCCGTGCAGATGCGCGTGTGATTTCCGTCACCGTGCCGGGGCGCGTTCTACGGTGGAGGCATTATGACTGAGAGAGAGAATATGAACCAGCCCGCGCCCGTCGTGGCGGTGGTGCTCGCCGCCGGATTCGGCACGCGATTCGACCCCGACAACCCCAAGCAGCTCGTCTCCGTCGGCGGCAAGCCGATCGTGTGCTGGAGCATCGAGGCGTTCGAGCGGTGCGCGCGCGTCACCGACATCGTCGTCGTCGTCAACCCGAAGGTGCGCGGCGAGGTGGAGCGGCTCATCGGCGAGGCCGCCTACGGCAAGGTGCGCGTCGTCATCGACGGCGGCGAGGAGCGCGTCGACAGCACGGCCGCCGCGCTCGACATGCTCGCCGCGGCCGGCATCCCCGACGAGGCGAAGATCCTCATCCACGACGCGGTGCGCCCGTTCGTCTCGCAGGAGTCGATCGACGGCTCGATCGACGCGCTCGACGAGTTCCGCGCCGCGACCGTCGCGTTCGCGTCCACCGACACCGTGCTGCTCACGCGCGACCTCGGCGACCGCAAGGTCGTCGCGAGCGTGCCGGACCGTCCGGACACGTACCGCGCGCAGACGCCGCAGTCGTTCCGTTTCGCGACGATCCGCCACGCCTACGAGCTGGCCGCCGCCGACCCGGACTTCCATCCGACCGACGACACGCGCGTCGTCGTCGACTACATGCCCGACGAGCCGGTCGCGATCGTCGCCGGCAGCGAGACGAACCTCAAGATCACGACGCTCGCCGACATCCCCGTCGCCGAGCGCATCGCCGCCGACCTCACGCACCACATGACGCGCGAGGAGGCGAAGGCGCGCATGCACGCCATGTTCGCCGGCGCCGCCGCCCAGATGCACCGCCGCTGAGCGCGCGTCGCGCGTCGCGGCGTCGCGGCGGCGGTGCGCGTGCGCGACCGGCCGGCCGCGGACGGGTACACTGGGTGCCATGCAACAGCTCAGTGTCGTGATCTCCGGCTTCGACCACTATGACGACGTCCGCGTCAACCCGTCCTACGAGGTTCCGAAACTGCTCGCCGAACGCGGCGTCGACGGGCTCGACGACGTGGAACTCAGCATCCGCGCGGTGAGCCTGCCCGTCAGCTTCGCCAAGGCGTGGCCCACGCTGCTCGCCGCCATCGAGGAGGCGAAGCCGAACATCGTCATCGCCACCGGGCTCAAGCACGCGGCACGCGGCGTGATGATGGAACGTTGCGCGACCAATCTCATGGACGCCGCCAAGCCGGACGCCGACAACGTGGCGCCGCGGCGCAGGCCGATCGATCCAGACGGTCCCGCCGCCTACTGGACGCGACTGCCGCTGCGCGCGATCATCGCCGATTTCGCGCACGACGGCATCCCCGCGACGTTGAGCTCCGACGCTGGCACGTTCGTGTGCAATTCGCTGTTCTACAACCTGCTCAACTGGGCGCACGGGCAGGAGCGCGTGCTCGCCGGATTCGTGAGCTTCCCGCTCGTCAACGAGTCGCCCCACCCGCAGCATGGCCTGCCGCTGCGCCAGCTCGTCGCCGCCGGCGGCGACGTGGTGCGCGAGACGGTGCGCTACTACCGCCGGCCCAGTTCCAAGGAGATCCTCATCGCGTGACGTGCGCATGGTGCGTGCGTGTGGTGCGTGCGTGCGTGACGTGCGCGGTTGCGTGACGCGCCGGCATCGAACGAAAATGGATGATGCTGTGTGCATTACGGACGTGTTCAGCCTGTTCCCAGCCGCGATGGGATACGATTTTGCTCGATATGCCCGTAGGGCAAGGGTAGAGCGACGTGATGGAGCCGAAAGGATCAGACATGGATCAGTTCCCGATCGTGTTGAGGGGTTACGACAAGGACAAGGTGGACGAGGCCTTCGCCGCCGCGCAGGAGCGCGTGCGTCAGGCGCAGCGCACCCTCGCCGGCATGCGCGAGCAGATCGCGGCCGACGACGACCGCATCCTGCAGCTGCAGGCGCAGCTGGAGGAGGAGAAGAAGCGCAAGCCCACCAAGAACAGCTTCGCCTCGCTCGGCGCCAACGCGCAGCAGATGCTCGCCTCCGCCGAACAGACCTGCTCCGAACTGCTCGAACGCGCCAAGGCCGACGCCTCCACCACGCGCAAGGCCGCCCAGGCCCAGGCCCAGACGCTCATCAACAACGCCAAGCTCGACGCCCAGCACATCGTCGGCGACGCCAACCAGAAGGCCTCCTCGATCCTCGACCAGGCCAACAACGAGGCCGAGACCATCACCACCACCGCCCGCAACGACGTCGCCCAGCTGCGTGCCGAGACCGCGAAGAACGTCACCGAACAGCGCCAGACCGTCGAACTCGAACTGCGCAACTCCCGTGAGGAGCACAACAAGAAGCTCGCCTCCGAGCGTGCCTCGCAGGAGCGCGAGCTGTCGGACCTCAAGGCCACCGCCACCGCGCAGATCGCCGCCCAGCGCAAGAGCACCAACGAGGAGCTCTCCCGTCTCAAGTCCGAGGCGAACGACCAGATCGAGGCGGCGCTCGCCGAGGCGAACAAGAAGCTCGCCGACGTGCGCGAGCAGGTCTCCAAGATGATGACCGACGCCCAGCGCAAGGCCGGTGAGATCACCGACGAGGCCAAGTCGAAGGCGCAGGAGATCACCGACGACGCCGAAGTGCACCGCACGAAGACCATGAGCCAGGTGAACGCCGAGGTCGAGCAGATCCGCACCGACATCGCCGCCCAGCAGGAGGAGGCCACCAAGAAGGTCAGCGAGCTGCTCGACAGCCTCGAGGAGCGCCGCACCGCCGCCAAGGACGAGGCCGACAAGCTCATCAGCCAGGCCAAGACCGTGCGCGAGGAAGCCGACTCCTACGCCGCCGCCAAGCGTTCCGACGCGGACGCCCAGGCCGCCGCCATCCTCAAGAAGGCCGGCGAGGAGGCCGAGACCCAGATCGAGGAGCGCCGCACCGCCGCGCAGGTCGAGCTCGACGGCCTCAAGAAGAACATCAAGGAGCTGCAGCAGCGCGAGGCGCAGATCACGCAGCGCGTCACCGAGCTGCGCTCCATGTTCACCAACGTGTTCTCCGGATTCCTCAACGACCAGGCCGCCGCTCCGGACGTGCCGGTGAACAACGCCGTGGCCGACGGCCAGCAGGCCGACGGCGACGCCGCGCCCGCCGACGCCCCGGCCGGGAACGCCGCCGGTGCCGATGAGGTCGACGACATCCCGGAGATCACCGACGGCGACGCCGGCGACCAGCAGCAGCCGGCCGCGCAGGACGCGCAGGGCGCCGGGCAGCAGCAGTAGCGGCGGTACCGGCAGACGGCGATAGGAGCCCCTGCATGCCGACCAGTCCGGTCGGCATGCAGGGGCTCCCGTGTTTCCGTCATCGCCATACGTCGAGTAAGCTGGTCCCGGTTGTTATCCGCCCACAAGGAAATCAAGGAGATAATCGGACATGACTGAACTGCATCCGTTGAGCACCGACGCGTTGGACACCCTGCGTGAGGAGTTCGACGCCGACGGCACCAACCGTATGGCGATGAACGCGGTGACCGCCGCCGGCATCGACACCGTTGCCAAGAACTACGATCGCGCGCGCCTGCTGCAGCGCCGCTTCTCCACCGTCGTGGACAACGGCGAGGCCACCCACCAGGACCGCTCCGGCCGCTGCTGGCTGTTCAGCTCCCTGAACGTGGCCCGCTTCGTCGCGAAGAAGAACCTGAACGTCAAGGAGTTCGAGTTCTCCCAGAACTACGCGATGTACTACGACAAGCTCGAGCGCGTCAACTACTTCCTGCAGGACGTGGCCGCCCTCGTGCGCGCCGGCGAGCCCGCCGACTCCCGTCTTGTCCAGCATCTGCTCGCCGACGTGATGGGCGACGGCGGCCAGTGGACGATGGCGATGAACGTCTACAAGAAGTACGGTGCCGTGCCGAAGGACCTCTACCCGGAGACCGCCTCCTCGAAGAACACGGGCGCGATGAACACGCAGCTGCGCCACATGCTGCACACCGCCGTCGCCCGCATGTTCGCCGCCGAGGCCGCCGGCGAGGACGCCCGCATCGACGAGGTCATCACCGAGGCCCGCGCCGCCGGCCACCGCATCCTCACCATCCACCTGGGCGAGCCGCCGGTCTCCTTCGATTGGGAGTGGACCGACGCCGACGGCGAGTTCCACCGCGACGGCGAGATCACGCCGCAGGAGTTCTGGAAGAAGTACGTGGGCTCCGCCGATTTGGAGAGCTACGTCTGCCTCGTCGACGATCCGCGCAAGGAGCACCCGAAGGGCCGCAAGATCGCCATCGAGCACCTCGGCAACGTGGCCGGCGGCGACGCCACCGAATACCTCAACGTGCCGAACCAGTTCATGAAGGACTGCGTGAAGAAGATCCTCGTCGAGCAGGGCATCCCGGTGTGGTTCGGCGCCGACTGCCACCCGTTCATGGACCGCGAGTCCGGCGCGTGGGCCACCGACCTGTTCGAGTACGGTTCGATCTACGACTTCGACTTCGACCTCGACAAGGAGGAGCGCGTGCGCTTCGCCGACTCCGCGATGAATCACGCGATGGCGTTCGCCGGCGTGGACGTCGCCGAGGACGGCGCCACCCGCCGCTGGCGCGTCGAGAACTCCTGGGGCACGAAGATCGCCGACAAGGGCTACTTCACGATGAGCGACGATTGGTTCACCGAGTACGTCTACGAGGTCGCCGTCCCCAAGGCGCTCCTGCCCGAGGAGTACCTCAAGGCCCTCGAAGAAGACGCCATCTCCCTGCCCGCATGGGATCCGATGGGCGCGCTTGCCTGAAAGGCAAGCGCGCCTGAGCCGACATGCCGTATAGCGAACAGCCCGGTGGGCTGTTCGTAGGCATGGCCCGCGGTCGTGAGACCGCGGGGAACGGCGAAGGCAGATCTGAGTCTGCCGAAGGCAGTCAATAATTGCAGGGCGCACTCGCGTGAGAAACTCGGCCCCCTCTGACGAGGGGGCTCCCGGCGGAGCCGGGTGGGGGAGAGACCGCGGCCGCAGGCCGCAGAAGAACGGAATCGGCCTTCGGCCGATGCGATTTTCCCGCGGCCTGCGGCCGCTCTTCCTCTCTCCCTCCGTCATCGCTTCGCGATGACACCTCCCTCGTCAGAGGGAGGCGATGGCAGCTGGCCTCACATCAGCTCGCCTGTCGGCTCGCACATCGCCTACAAACGCCTCCGGCGTTCGCTTCACGGCGAGGTCCCGTCAGGGGGAGCCCGATAACCCGCCGATTCCGGCCGGCCGTTCCACGAAACGGCCGGCCGGTTTCGCATTTCGGGCACGGCACACTACAGTGAAGTGGTCGCCGCACGGTGCGGCGCGTATCGCGCATCGCATGTCGCATGCGCATATATCGAATGACTCATGGTCAAGAAAGGAGAGTCGGCATGGCAGCACTTCGTGGTCCGGACAGTTCCGAGGACGCGCGTCGTTTGGGGGAGCAGGCCGTCTTTCCCGAGACCGTCGACGTCAACATCCGCCAGCTCGACCCGATTCCCGCGCCGCGCGCGTTCCTGAGGGAGCTGCCGCTCACCGACGAGATGAGCGAGCTGGTGCTCACCTCCCGCCAGCAGATCCGCGACGTCCTGCACGGCCGCGACGACCGTCTGCTCGTCATCGTTGGCCCTTGCTCGATCCACGATCCGAAGGCCGCGCACGAGTACGCGGAGAAGCTCGCCGCCGTGAACCGCGAGCTCAACGACCGCCTGCTCATCGTCATGCGCGTGTACTTCGAGAAGCCGCGCACCACAATCGGCTGGAAGGGCCTCATCAACGACCCGGACCTCGACGGCCGGTTCAACATCCGCAAGGGCATGTGGCTGGCGCGCAAGGTGCTCACCGACGTGCTCAACCTGGGCCTTCCCACCGCGACCGAATGGCTGGACCCGATCACCCCGCAGTACATCTGCGACCTGATCAGCTGGGGCGCGATCGGCGCGCGCAACACCGAATCACAGGTGCACCGCGAGCTCGCCTCCGGCCTGTCGATGCCGGTGGGCTTCAAGAACGCGACCGACGGCTCGATCAAGCCGGCCGCCGACTCCTGCTATGCGGCCGCGTTCGAACATCATTTCCTGTCGATCAATCTGGACGGCCGCGTCATCTCGGCGGAGACGAAGGGCAACCCGGACTGCCATCTCGTGCTGCGCGGCTCGAACCACGGCCCCAACTACGACAAGGCGTCCGTCGCCCAGGCGCTGGAGGACCTGAGGAAGTCGAAGGCGTCGGGTCCGAGCGAGCATGGTCTCGTCATCGACGCGGCGCACGGCAACTGCGGCAAGGACGAGGTGCGCGAGGCCGAGGTCGTCGAGGAGATCGCGCAGCGCGTCGCCGAAGGCGAACCGGGCATCCTCGGCGTGATGATGGAGAGCTTCCTCGTCGCCGGCCATCAGAAGCCGGCGCCGCTCGACCAGCTCGTCTACGGCCAGTCGGTGACCGACTCCTGCGTGCCGTGGGACCGCACCGAGGAGCTGCTGCATACGCTCGCCGACGCGGTCGCCGCCCGTCGCGCCTCCCGCTGAACCCATCCGCCGCACTCTCCCGCCGCGGGCGATATCCGCTATCCTTGGGCACTGGATATGTGAGCCAAGGGAGAAGCGATCGTCATGCAGCAACAGCAGCCACTCAACAAGCCGGAGGATCTGAAGGCCATCCGCGAGGCGATGGATGCGGGCAAGAACCCGCTCGTCGCCACGGACGTGCCGCGCTGGGAGGACCAGGTCGGCGTCAGCCGCATCGTGAACCGGCGCGTGCTGGAGTTCGAGGTGCTGCCCACCCCGGCCCAGGTACTCGCCGACCTACCGCTCGGCCCCGAGGCACAGGAGATCGTCGCCTATTCGCGTGACGAGATCCGCGCCTGCCTGTACGGGCAGGATGACCGTCTGCTCGTCGTCGTCGGCCCGTGTTCGGTGCACGATCCGGCGGCGGCGCTCGACTACGCGCGTCGTCTCGCCAAGCTCAAGGACGAGCTCGACGGCCAGCTGCTCATCGTCATGCGCGTGTACTTCGAGAAGCCGCGCACCACCGTCGGCTGGAAGGGCCTCATCAACGATCCGGACATCGACGGCTCGTGCAACATCCGCAAGGGCCTGCTGCTCGCGCGCAGGACGCTGCTCGGCGTGCTCGGCGAGGGCCTCGCCGCCGCCACCGAATTCCTCGAGCCGACCAGCCCGCAGTTCATCGCCGACGCGGTCAGCTGGGGCGCGATCGGCGCGCGCAACACCGAAAGCCAGGTGCACCGCCAGCTCGCGAGCGGGCTTTCGATGCCGATCGGCTTCAAGAACGCGACCGACGGCTCGGTCAAGGCCGCGTCCGACTCCTGCTTCGCGGCCGCGCAGCAGCACACGTTCTTCGGCATCGACCATCTGGGCCGCGCCGCCGTCGTCAAGACGCTCGGCAATCCCGACTGCCACGTCGTGCTGCGTGGCGCAAGCTCCGGCCCGAACTACTCGCGCGAGGACATCGCCGCCGCGTTGGAGACGATCCGCAAGCGCATGCCCGCCGACTCCGCCGCCGCACACGGCGTGATCGTCGACTGCTCGCACGGCAACTCCGGCAAGGACGAGCATCGCCAGGCGCAGGTGGTGCGCGAGATCGCCGCGCGCATCGCCGCGGGGGAGCAGGGCATCACCGGCGTGATGATGGAGAGCTTCATCGAAGGCGGCAACCAGCCGGCCGCGCCGCTCGACCAGCTCGTCTACGGCAAGTCGATCACCGACAAGTGCCTGAGCTGGGAGGATACAGAGGCCCTGCTGCGCGAACTCGCCGAAGCGGTCGCCACGCGCCGCTGGCGGTGAAGGGGGCCGGGGTCTACCCCTCAGTCGGCCTGCGGCCGCCAGCTCCCCTGTCAAGGGGAGCCGAAGCTTGGCGATGTCAAGGGGAAGCGAAGCTTGGTGATGCCGAGGGATAGCCAAAATACGTGGAACACGGTCCACAATGTGAGCAGTCTCACCGCGGGGTCCGGACGGCGAGTAGACCAATAGGCAGCACAGCGGTGTGCGGACGCCGCTGCAGCCACAAGCCGCCAGCCCGCGCTCCGCGCACCCTGCCGATTCCCCGCGGCGCGACGCATACCGCGCATGGCCCGCGGGGATGAATCCGAGAGATTCATTCAAGAGGGGTTACATCACATCATGTCCGCAACCGCAGTCGCATCCACGGCAACCTCGGCGAAGAAGGACTCCGTTCCCGAGATCATCGCCGCGTCGATGGTGGGCACCGCCATCGAGTTCTACGACAACTACTGCTATTCCATCGCGTCCGCCAGCTACTTCGGCGCGATCTTCTTCCCTGCCGCCACCAAGGCCAACCCGGCCATCGGCACCATGCTCGCGTTCCTCACGTTCGCTGTGTCCTTCCTCGCCCGCCCGTTCGGCTCCATGCTGTTCGGCCACTTCGGCGACAAGATCGGCCGCAAGACCACGCTCGTCGTCGCGCTGATGACGATGGGCATCTCCACGTTCCTCGTCGGCTGCCTGCCCAGCTACGACCAGTTGGGCGTGCTCGCCATCATCATCCTGTGCATCTGCCGTGCTTGCCAGGGCGTCGGCCTCGCCGGCGAATGGTCCGGCGCCGCCCTCGTCGCCACCGAGAACGCCCCGGCCCACAAGCGCGCCCTGTACGGCTCGTTCCCGAACCTCGGCGCCCCGATCGGCTTCTTCTGCGCCTACGGCCTGAACCTGCTGCTCGACTCCACGCTCGGCCCGGAGACGATGCAGGCCTGGGGCTGGCGTGTCCCGTTCCTGTGCTCCGCCGTGCTCGTCGCCATCGGCCTGTACGTGCGTCTGCGCATGACCGAGACCCCGATCTTCCGCAAGGCCGTCGCCAACGACCGCGTCGTCAAGCACCCGCTGCGCTCGCTCGTGCCGTACTGGAAGGAAGTCCTTCTCGGCACCTTCGCCATGGGCATCACCTACACGCTGTTCTACGTGCTCGGCACCTGGTCGCTGAGCTACGGCGTCAAGGTCATGCAGCCGGCGTTCACGCAGAACGAGTACCTCGCCATGCAGATGACCTCCGTGGTCTTCTTCGCGATCTTCATCCTCATCTCCTGCGTCTACTCCGACCGCATCGGCCGCAAGAAGGTGCTCATCACCACCACCGCCCTGACGCTCGTCTTCTCGCTGTTCGCGATGCATCTGCTGCAGCACAACGTCGTCACCGTCATGGTGTTCCTGTGCGTCGGCTTCGCGCTCATGGGCTGCCTGTTCGGGCCGTGCGGCGCCTACCTGCCGGAGCTCTTCCCGACCAACGTGCGCTACTCCGGCGCGGGCCTGAGCTACAACCTCGCGGCCATCCTCGGCGGCGCGTTCGCCCCGTCCATCGCCACCGCCCTGGTGCAGTCGACCGGCTCCGTCGTGTCCGTCGGCTGGTACATGGCCATCATGGCCGCCCTCGCGCTCGTCGCCCTGTTCCTCATCAAGGAGAGCAAGGACAAGGACTACGAGGCCTGAGTCCATCCGATCCGCGGTACCCCCTCAGTCGGCTTCGCCGCCGGCTCCCCCTGAAGGGGGCACGGAGAGAGGTCTGACCATAATCTCCCCTATGCTCGGTTGCGGAAACGCACATCGAGCATAGGGGAGATTTCGTATGACCGGCAAGCATATCGCGTCCGCCGCGGCGGCATCCACCAGGACCATCGCGATCATCGGCGCGCTGGACGAGGAGGTGGCGCTCATCGCCGCCGCCCTCGAGCACGTCGAGCACGACCACGCCGCCAGCCTCGACGTCACGCGAGGCACAATCGCCACGAACAAGGGCGAGGAGCTCGCCGTCGTCGCCACCGTGGGCGGCATGGGCCTCGTCGCCGCCGCCGCGACCACGCAGCATCTCATCAGCACATACGCGCCGGACGCCGTCGTCTTCTCCGGCATCGCCGGCAACCTCAACCGCGAACTGCACGTCAACGACGTCGTGCTCGGCGGCACGCTGCGCTTCCTCGACACCGACATGCGTCTCGTCGGCCAGTGGAAGCCCGGTACGCCGGACGAGCCCGTCACCGAATTCCACTCCGACGACCACCTGCTCCACATCGCCGACGAGGCGCTCGACGCGGCCGGCACGAAGCACATCACCGGCATCATCGCCTCCGGCAACTACTTCGTCGACTCGCCCGAGCAGGTGAGCCGCGTCATCCACGACACGGGCGCCGACGCGGTCGAGATGGAGGGCGCGGCGGTCGCGCAGGTCGCCGCGCGCAACGACGTGCCCGCGCTCGTCATCCGCGCCCTGTCCGACAACGCGGACACCGACTACGAGGTCTTCAAGGAGTTCGACATCAGCGAATACGCGGACACCGCCGCCGCCCTCGCCGTCGACATCCTCAGGCGCATGTGAGCCCACGTCCCGCGGATGTCCGTTTTTCGCCGGAAAAAATGAACATCCGCTGAACTTACGTAGTCCTGCGTGAATCCTACGTGTTCTCCCGCTAGTCTGGAGGGGCAAACGTTTTCGGCCGGCCATCGCGTCGACGTCCCGTCGCGCGCCGCCGGCCTCCCGTCAGTGAGGTGGAACATGGTCTGGTGGCAGGTGCTCGTTCTGGTCGTCGTCGCGCTCGTCGCGGCGGTCGCCGCCTACCGCGACGGCATGGAGCGGGGCGAGCGCGTGGGGCGCGAGTCGCGCCCGCACGTCGCCGCCCCGGTCGACCCCGACGACGTGCTGTTCGGCGGCGAACCGTCGGTGCGCGCGCGGGAGGAGGCGTTCGTCGCGGCGATTCCCGAAGCGGTGATTCTCGTCGACGGCGAAGGCATCGTCCGCTACATGACGAAGGACGCCGCCGAATTCGGGATGAACGAGTCGCGTCATCTTTCGGACGACGACGCGCTCGGCATCCTCGCGCGCGTCGCCGCGGACGGCAAGACGCGCGAACGCGAGATCGAACTGCCCGTCGAGGGCGTGCACACGCTCGCCGGCGTGAACGGCGATTCCGGGCGCGGCGTCGAGGCGGGCAAGGCGATGCCGTCGAACATCCGCTATCTCAGGGTGCGCGTGAGCGCGATCGGCGACGACCTGTACGCGGTCCTCATCAGCGACATGAGCGAGCAGCGCCGGTTCGAGGCGATGCGACGCGACTTCATGACGAACGTCTCACATGAACTGAAGACGCCCGCCGGCGCCATCTCACTGCTCGCCGAGACGATCGGCGACGCCGCCGACGATCCGGACGCCGTGCGCTACTTCGCCGGACGCGTCTCCAAGGAGTCGACGCGACTGACCGAACTCGTCCACCGTCTCATCGACCTGCAGAAGGCGCAGGACGCGGCCGGCGTGCTCGACCCGAAGCGTCTCGGCGTGCTTGCCGTCGCGCGCAAGGCCATCGCCGAGAACCAGGTGCAGGCGGACGGACGCCACATCGCGCTCGAACTGCACTATGACGGCGTGCAGGTGCCGGTCGACGCGCCCGGACCGGGGGAGAGGGACGCGATCGTCTCCTGCGACGAGGACTCGATCACCACCGCCGTGAAGAACCTCGTCGAGAACGCGATCCACTATTCGCCCGAACACACGACCGTGCGCATCGCCGTGGGCGCGCGCGACGGCAAGGTGCGCATCCGCGTCATCGACCAGGGCATCGGCATCCCGGCGGAATCCATCGACCGCATCTTCGAGCGCTTCTACCGGGTCGATCCGGCGCGCTCGCGCGCGACCGGCGGCACCGGTCTCGGCCTCGCCATCGTCAAGCATTGCGTCGCCGACTGCGGCGGCACCGTGTCCGTGTGGTCGCATGAGGGGGAGGGGTCCACGTTCACGATCGAGCTGCCGCTCGACGCGGACCAGACGCCGCTCGCCGGTCCGGCCGCGGACGGTGCGGACGCTACGGACGCTACGGACACCGCCGGTGTCGCCGATGCCGCGGACGTTGCGGATGATCGGGGAACGGACGCCCGGAAAAACGTAGTCGGCAATGATGGTGGTACTGATGATTCGCATGATACTGGGAATCACACCGAAAACGACGCGTAATTATTACGTAGTCGAGATTGGAGGCGGATGAACCGTGGGCGAACGACTAGGATTGTCCACGTAACAAAACAGGGGAAAGGTGATCATGACGCGCATTCTCATCGTGGAAGACGAGGAATCCTACAGGGAACCGCTGGTGTACCAGCTTACGCGGGAAGGATACGACGTCTCCGCCGCCGCGACCGGCGAGGAAGGGCTCGAACTGTTCACCAAGGGCGGCATCGACTTCGTGCTGCTCGACCTCATGCTCCCCGGCATCGACGGCACCGCGCTGTGCCGCCGCATCCGCGAGCAGAGCCGCGTGCCGATCATCATGCTCACCGCCAAATCCACCGAGATCGACAAGGTCGTCGGGCTCGAGCTCGGCGCCGACGACTATGTGACCAAGCCGTACTCGTTCCGCGAGCTGCTCGCGCGCATCCGCGCCGTCATGCGCCGCAACCAGCAGCCCTCGGGATCGGGCGACGGCTCCGGCGCCGACGACCTGCCGCTCGTGTGCGGCGACATCTCGATGCAGGTCGGCCAGCATCAGGTCACCGTGCGCGGCGAGAACGTGTTCTTCCCGCTCAAGGAGTTCGAGCTGCTCGAATACCTGCTGCAGAACAAGGGCCGCGTCATGACCCGCCACCAGCTCATCGACCGTATCTGGGGCTCCGACTATGTGGGCGACACGAAGACGCTCGATGTGCACGTCAAGCGCGTGCGCGCCAAGATCGAAGAGGACCCGAGCCACCCCAAGTACCTCACCACCGTGCGCGGCCTCGGCTACAAGATCGACAAGCCGGCCGCCTGACCCATTCAGGCTCCCTCTGACGAGGGAGCCGGCAGCCTTCTCGTCGCAGGAGGCCGGCTCATGCGCCAAACTACGCGCAAGTCCCTGAAAACGACGTAGGCATTGATTGCGGATTGTTCATCGTCCGTTCACTGATTTCGGCCGGTGAAAGCCGTCGCTCCCTCTAGTCTTGAAGATGTCAAGAAATGACGGACGGTTCGGAATGCGTCTCCACACCACATCCGGATCGCCTCTTGCAAGTGATAGAGGGAAAAGAAACAATGCGTAAGAACATCCTCGTTCGCTCCATTGCCGCCCTGTCCGGCATCGTGATGCTGGCCGGCCTTGCGGCCTGCGGCGACAACACCGCCTCCACTTCCAACGGTGGCTCTGATTCCACCACCAAGTCCGAGCCCATCTCCGGCAACTTCGCCGGCGCCGGCGCCTCCTCCCAGCAGGCCGCCGTCGAGGCTTGGACCGCCGCCTTCCAGGGCACCAACCCGGACGCCAAGATTGCCTACAACCCGTCCGGCTCCGGTGCGGGCGTCTCCACCTTCCTCACCGGTGCCACCGCGTGGGCCGGCTCCGACAAGGCCCTGTCCGACGACGAGGTCTCCCAGTCCAAGACCGTGTGCACTTCCGGCACCGCCTTCGACGTGCCGGTGTACATCTCCCCGATCGCCGTGGTCTTCAACCTCAAGGGCATCTCCGACGCGGGCAAGCACATCGACCTCGACGCCTCCACCATCGCCAAGATCTTCGACGGCAAAATCACCAAGTGGGACGATCCGGCCATCGCCGACCAGAACAAGGACCTGAAGCTGCCCGACACCGACATCACCGTCGTGCACCGCTCCGATAAGTCCGGCACCACCCAGAACTTCGTCTCCTACTTCAAGGACGCCGCCCCGAACGACTGGAGCTACGACCTGTCCGAGAACTGGCCGAACTCCGTCGGCCAGGGCGCCAAGGGCACCTCGGGCGTGATCTCCACCGTGCAGCAGGCCGACGGCACCATCGGCTACGCCGACTTCTCCCAGGTCGGCAAGCTCGGCACCGTCGCCGTGAAGGTCGGCGACACCTACAACGAGATCTCCGCCGAGGCCGGCTCCAAGGTCATCGAGGATTCCGAGCTCGACTCCTCCGCCAAGGGCGACAACCGTGTGGTCGTGAAGATCAACCACGAGACCACCGCCAAGGGCGCCTACCCGATCGTCCTCGTGTCCTACATGATCGCCTGCCCGGCCTACAAGGACGCGAAGCAGGGTGAGTTCGCCAAGGCGTGGCTCACCTACGTCACCTCCTCCGATGGCCAGAAGGCCGCCCAGGACGCCGCCGGCTCCGCGCCGCTGCCGTCCAGCCTGACCGCGAAGATCACCAAGTCGATCGAAGCCATCAAGACCAAGTGATGACCTTCCCGGGTCGTCCATACGGGCGGCCCGGCACGGTCCGAACAGCTTAATTGAAGACACCGAATCTGTGAGCCGCAGTCGTGCGAACGGCTGCGGCTCACAGCCGGTTTTCGGAAAACCGTGCTTGAAGGTTCTCACGCACTCGCAATACGCACCAATTTCCACTAAGGAGAATCCGTGAGTTCGCAAGACACACCGGTCACGCAGCCGGCCGGCGGCAAAACGGCGGACAAGGTGTTCAAAGGCATCGCGTATGCCTGCGGCATCCTGATCCTCGTCGTGCTCGCCGCCGTGTTCCTGTTCCTCTTCTTCCGCGCATGGCCGCTCATCGGCGGTGACCAGACCGCCAACAGCGCCACCATCTCGAGCTTCACCGGTGGCAAGACGTCGAGCTTCTGGGGCTACGTGCTCCCGCTGCTCTTCGGCACCGTGCTCGTCTCCATCCTCGCCCTGCTGATCGCCTTCTTCGTCTCGATCGGCATCGCCCTGTTCATCTCGCACTACGCGCCGAAGAAGATCGCCACCGCGCTGAGCTACGTGGTCGACCTGCTCGCCGCCATCCCCTCCGTCATCTACGGTCTGTGGGGCGGCTTGATCCTGGTGCCGGCCATCTACCCGTTCTGGAACTGGGTGGCCACCTACCTTGGCTTCATCCCGTTCTTCGCAGGCCCCGCCGCCAACCCGCAGCGCACCGTCGCCACCGTGGCCGTCGTGCTCGCCGTGATGGTCCTGCCGATCATCACCTCCATGTCGCGCGACATCTTCCTCCAGACCCCGACCCTCCAGCAGGAGGCCGCCTACGGTCTGGGCGCCACCAAGTGGGAGATGATCAAGCTGGCCGTGATCCCGTTCGGCAAGTCCGGCATAGTGTCCGCCTCCATGCTGGCCCTCGGCCGCGCCCTCGGCGAGACGATGGCCGTGTTGATGATCCTGTCCCCGGGCCTCACCTACTCCATCAAGCTGCTGCAGGCCTCGCAGAACCAGACCATCGCCGCGAACATCGCCGCGCAGTACCCTGAAGCGAACGATCTGGGCGTCTCCACGCTGATCGGAACCGGTCTGATCCTGTTCCTCATCACCTTCGTGGTCAACTACGTCGCCCGTAAGATCACCGAGAAAGCGAGCGTCTGATGGCTGAAGCAACCGCGACCAAGAAGAAGAACCTCGACGGCGCGCCCGTCATCGACTTCGACAAGTTCCGTCCGACCCGCTCCTCGGAGAACGCGCGCAAGCGCAAGGACTACTTCATGACCGGCCTGATCGGCCTGGCCTTCGTCATCGCCTGCCTGCCGCTGATCTCCGTCCTGTGGACCACCATCGTCAACGGTCTGAAGCGACTGAACCTCAACTTCCTGTCCTACAACATGACCGGCGTGGTCGGCGGCAACCCGACCCCGTCCGGCGGCTACGGCGGCGTGCTCCACGCGATCATCGGCACGCTGGAGATCACCGGCGGCGCCATGGTCATCTCCATCCCGATCGGCATCATGTGCGCCGTGTACCTCGTCGAATACGCGCACGGCGGCAAGCTCGCCATGACGATCTCCCTGCTCGTCGACGTGATGAGCGGCATCCCGTCCATCGTCGCCGGTCTGTTCGCCTTCTCGATGTTCACCATCGTGTTCGGCCCCGGTACGATCAACGGCTTCGAAGGCTCCGTCGCACTGTCGCTGCTCATGCTGCCGACCGTCGTCAAGTCCTGCGAAGAGATGCTCAAGATCGTCCCGAACGACCTGCGCGAGGCCTCGCTGGCCCTCGGCGTCACCAAGCAGCGCACAATCACCAAGATTGTGCTGCGCACCGCCCTGCCAGGCATCGTCTCCGGCTGCATCCTCGCCATCGCGCGAGTGATCGGCGAGACCGCCCCGCTGCTCATGACCGCCGGCTACATCTCCAGCACCAACGTGAACCTCTTCTCCGGCCAGATGACCACCCTGCCGGTGTTCGTCTACCAGGAGTACTCGAAGCTCAACGCGAACTGCCCGGCCCACGCGACCGCCGCCTGCGTGCCGACCATCCCGATGGAACGCGCCTGGGCCGCAGCCCTCGTGCTGATCATCATCGTGCTGCTCCTCAACCTCATCGGCCGTCTCGTCGCCAAGGTCTTCGCCGTCAAGACCGGACGCTGAGCCGCGAAACGTAACGCATCGTAAGCAACCAAAAGGAAATTCATCATGGGACAACGCATTGACGTCAACCACGAGAACATCTACTACGGCGACTTCCTCGCCGTGGAGGATGTGAACATCAACATCGAGCCGAACAAGGTGACCGCGTTCATCGGGCCGTCCGGCTGCGGCAAGTCCACCGTGCTGCGCACCCTGGACCGCATGCACGAGCTCATCCCCGGCGCCCACGTCGAGGGCGAGGTTCTGCTCGAAGGCAAGAACCTGTACGACAAGGACGTGGACCCGGTCTCCGTCCGCCGTGACGTCGGCATGGTCTTCCAGCGCCCGAACCCGTTCCCGACGATGTCCATCCGCGAGAACGTGCTCGCCGGCGTGCGCCTGAACAACAAGCACCTCAACAAGTCCGACGCCGACGACCTCGTCGAGTGGGCCCTGCGCGGCGCCAACCTGTGGAACGAGGTCAAGGACCGTCTCGACAACCCGGGCATCGGCCTGTCCGGCGGCCAGCAGCAGCGTCTGTGCATCGCCCGCGCCGTGGCCGTCCACCCGCAGGTCGTGCTGATGGACGAGCCGTGCTCCGCCCTCGACCCGATCTCGACCTTGGCCGTCGAGGATCTGATCAACGAGCTCAAGGACGACTACACCATCGTCATCGTCACCCACAACATGCAGCAGGCCGCCCGTATCGCCGACTTCACCGCGTTCTTCAACCTGAAGGCCGTCGGCGAGCCCGGCCACCTGGAGTATTTCGCGGACACCACCACGATGTTCAACAACCCCCAGAACGAAGAGGCCGAGCGCTACATCTCCGGTCGCTTCGGCTGATCGCGCGACGGATATCGCCGTCACCGCATCGGAAAGCCCCGTCGCATACATATGCATTGCCTGTGTATGCGGCGGGGCTTTCCCGTTTCTGTGGCGTTCCTCTATGGGGAACACCACGCCAGCGGTGTCTGCGACGCGTCGGTGTTGCTAGGCATCCGTTTCGTTTCGCAGGGGCGCTTCCTAGTGAAGCATGTGGGGCTCAGCGTGTCCGTTTCGTTTCGCTGAGTTGGCTTCTATCTTCTGGTGAAACGCATGGGGGTTGTGATATCCGTTTCGTTTCGCTGAGCGGGGGAAAGGGGACGCCAGCGGTGTTGAAGGGGGACGCCAGCGGTGTTGAAAGGGACGCCAGCGGTGTCGGATATGCGCCGGTGACTCCGTACCAAACACCCGTTATCCGCTCTTTACAGTGCCAAACACCCGTTTCGAGGGGGTCGAACCGTCCATTTGGCGCTGTAGATACCTGATAACGGGTGTTTCAGCCGGGGAAAGGACAGCAGCGGCCTAGCCTTGGCACAGTTTCGATTTGGTCTCGCCCGGTCCATGCTTGGCCTTGATTCGCCTGGTCTAAGCTCCCTGATTCGTCCTCCGGATATGGAAAGACCCCGCCGAAGCGGGGTCCAGTCATCATGCGCCATGATGAACCAGCCGGCGGCCACCACGTGACCAGCCGACCGTCACCACAGGATCACAGGATCACGCGATCACAGGATCGCCATGCACACGAAGTCGATGATGAACAGCGCGGCCACGACCCAGATGATCGGGTGGACGTCCTTGGCCTTGCCCTTGCAGGTCTTCACGATGCAGTACATGATGAAGCCGCCGGCGATGCCGTAGGAGATCGAGTAGGAGAACGCCATGAACGCGGTGGCGAAGAACGCCGGAATCGCGTCCTCGATGTTCGTCCAGTTCACTTCCTTGAGGGATGCGGCCATCATGCAGCCGACGATGACGAGCACGCCGGCGGTCGCGGCGGACGGCACGGCGGAGATGACCGGGGCGAGGAAGATGGACAGCGCGAAGCAGATGGAGACGACCACGGAGGTCAGACCGGTGCGGCCGCCCGCCGCGATGCCCGCGGAGGACTCCACGTAGGTGGTGGTGTTCGAGGTGCCGCAGATCGCGCCGATGGAGGTGGCGATTGAATCGGCGAACAGGGCCTTGTCCATCTTGGAGGAGAAGCCGGAGCCGTTCTCCAGCGCCTTCTCGTCCTCGAGGGAGAAGATGCCGGTGCGGCGGCCGGTGCCGAGGAACGTGCCGAGCGTGTCGAACGTGTCGGACATGGAGAATGCGAAGATCGTGACGATCACGAGCGGAAGCCTCGCCGGGTCGGAGAACAGCGCGGGGAAGCCCTGCGGCGTGAAGATCGCGCCGAACGTGGTCGGCAGTTCGGAGAACGTCTGCGACAGGGACTGGGCGGAGCCGAAGTTGGTCACGCCGAACGGGATGCCGACGATTGTGGTGATGACGATGGCGAGCAGCATGCCGCCCTTGACCTTCATCACGGTGAACACGACGGCGAGGATCAGACCGATGAGGAACACCCACAGCACCGGGGTGTTGAACGTGGCGAGACCCGGCGTCGCGGCGGTGGCGAGGCCCTTGCCTGCGGCCTTCGTGTCCTTCGGGGTGAAGGTGATGAGACCGACGTTGAGCATGCCCACGTAGGCGACGAACAGGCCGATGCCGCCGCCGATCGCCTGCTGCAGCTGCTCGGGGATTGCCATGATGATCATCTTGCGGATCTTCGTGACGGTGATGAGGATGTTGATCAGGCCGCACAGGAACACCATGCACAGCGTCTCCTGCCAGGTGAATCCGAGGCCGAAGCAGACGGTGTACGTGAAGAACGCGTTGAGGCCCATGCCGGCCGCCTGCGCGTACGGCACGTTGGCGAACAGGCCCATGACGAGCGTGCCGATGATCGCCGCGATGATCGTGGCGAGGAAGACGCCGCCCCATGGCATGCCCGTGGACGACAGGATCTGCGGGTTGACGACGATGATGTACGCCATCGCGAAGAACGTGGTCAGACCGGCCAGGATCTCGGTCGAGGCCGTCGTGCCGTTCTCCTTCAAGTGGAAGAACTTCTCCATATTCTCTTCTTTCCTTGGAATGGTTGGCAAAGCCGTGGCCGATTATATCGCGGGCGCGTTGCGCGGAAGCGGGGCCGGCGGGATTAGACTGGGCGGCGGAACGATAGGTCTCGCATGATGGGGGAGCGATGGGCAAGCCGGCGGTAGAGGTGTCGATTCGCGCGTGGAGGAAGAACACGGTGCATCCGGGGCAGGAGCGCGGCCGCGTGCTGCTCATGCCGGGCACCGGCTACAACTGCGACCGTCCGCTGCTGTACTGGTCTGCGCAGGCGCTCGTGGAGGACGGCTGGCGCATCGACCGCATGAACGTCGCCCACGCCTCCGACGACCTGTCGACGGTGATTCCGGTATTGAACGGGGCGATCGACGGGTGGGTGGCTTCCGTGCGCGCCGAGGCGGCGCCGTCGGAGCGTCCGCCGCGGCTGCTGCTCATCGGCAAGTCGCTCACGACGATGACCTATCCGCACGTCGCCACGACGTTCGGCCTGCCGTTCGTGCTGTTGACGCCGGTGCTGCATCACGCGGACTTCGACCCGTCCGCGCGCGTCATCCCGGTGCCGCGCGTCGGCGACGACATCATGGCCGAGCCGGACGCGCCGGCGGTCGGCGTCGCGCGCGCGGTCGTCGACGGCGACGCCGCCGCGCTCGCGGGCGGCGACGCCGAGCTGGAACGGTGGCGCACGTCGCGGTATCCCGGTCCGGCACCGCTCGTGTGCGCCGGCACCGCCGATCCGTTCTATGACCGGGCGCGTGCGAACGCGTTGACCCCGCACGTGCACGAGTATCCGGATGCGAACCATTCGATCGAGGTGCCCGGCCACTGGCGCCGTTCCCTCGACTATCTCAAGGAGGTCGCCGCCTCCGTCGCCCAGTACGCCGCCACGATCTGATCGGTGATCGCGGCCGGGTCCGGCTCCCTCGATCGCGGCCGGGTCCGGCTCCCTCTGATGAGGGAGCTGTCGGCGGAGCCGACTGAGGGAGAGACGACCGCGGGGCCGGACGATGGACGACGCGACACGCCCATGTGACGCGTTGTCCGTGACCCCACGTAACTTATCCACTCGTAAACCACAGACCGTTGGTTGAGGTGCGCGTGAGTGCATCTCCGAAGTTCGGCACGCCGAGCCAACGCAGGTTGAGAGATATAAGCCCATTTACGGGTGAGCCGGAAACGGCCTTATGTTGCTCTGCCTGCGCGCAGGGCTTTTTTATTGCCCGGCGGGGCGTCCGAACCTCAGGTCAACGGCCGACTTAGGAAGGAACGCCATGAAGAGGCCCGAAAAGGAAGCGGTGGTCGCTCAGCTTACGGCTCAGTTCCGTGATGCTGACGCGGTCTACCTGACCGAGTACCGCGGGCTTACCGTTCCGCAGATCTCCGATCTGCGTGAAAAGCTAGGCCGCGATACTTCCTACACTGTGGCAAAGAACACGCTGGCACGCATCGCCGCCAAGGAAGCGGGCATCGAGGGTCTCGACGAGATTCTCGCCGGCCCGACCGCCATCACCTTCGTGAAGGGCGACTTCATCGAGGCTGCGAAGACCATCCGTGACTTCGCCAAGGAAAACAAAGCCCTCATCATCAAGGGCGGCTATGCCGATGGCACCGTCTACGACGCTGAAGGCGCCACCAAGCTGGCGGATCTCAAGTCCCGCCCGCAGCTGCTCGCCGAGTTCGCCGGCGACATCAAGGCCACGATGTCCAAGGCCGCGTACCTGTTCAACGCCCTGCCGACCAAGGCCGTGCGTACGATCGATGCGCTGCGCGAGAAGCAGGAGAAGGCCGCCTGATTCATGCCTGGCGCGGGTTCGTCCCCGCCGCGTGAACCGAACGGTCATAACTGAAAAGAAACCAAGTTTTTAGGTGGCGGACGCCCCTCTTCAATCTGTCCGCCGCCAAAGATCGAAAGGAAGCCATAATGGCTAAGTACACCAACGATGAGCTGCTGGAAGCCTTCGGCGAGATGACCCTGGTCGAGCTCTCCGAGTTCGTCAAGGCCTTCGAGGAGAAGTTCGACGTCGAGGCCGCCGCCCCGGTCGCCGCCGTTGCCGCCGTTGCCGGTGCCGCCGCCCCGGCCGAGGAGGAGAAGGACGAGTTCGACGTCATCCTCTCCGCCGTCGGCGACAAGAAGATCCAGGTCATCAAGGCCGTCCGCGCCATCACCAACCTGGGCCTCGCCGAGGCCAAGGGCCTCGTCGACGGCGCTCCGAAGGCCGTCCTCGAGAAGGCCAAGAAGGAAGACGCCGAGAAGGCCAAGGAGCAGCTCGAGGCCGCTGGCGCCACCGTCGAGCTCAAGTAATGCACGCGGTCGGGAAGGCCGCTCATTACCAGCTTCGCACGTTTCTTCGTGCAGGAACCCCGCATCCGTCGCTTCGGATGCGGGGTTTCCCGTATCCGGGCGGATTCTGTCGATTCGTCGGACGATAATGCGAACAAATGCGCCGGGGCATGACACAATAGGAAACAGTGCGTGAAATCATCAGAAAGGGAGGCCGCGCGGTGAGTGAGCAGACGGCGAGCCAGTGGCGATTGAAGGTCGCGGGCGGGGACCAGGTGAACGTGCGTCCGGGCGAAAGCCTCGAAATCGGCCGCAAGCCGCTGCGCCCCCTGCCGGATGAGGGTATCGCCCGTCTGGAGGTCGACGACGCGACCAAATCCATGTCGAAGCGCCACGCCCGGTTCTCCGTGGCGGCCGATGGCGGCGCGGTGCTGCGCGACCTGAATTCGACGAACGGCTCCTACGTGGTGAACGAGAAGGGCGAGCTCATGCGCCTGCCCGCCGGCCGCGACGTGCCGCTGCCCTCCTCGCCGATGCGCATCCAGTTCGGCGATGTGCCGGTCGATTTCGTCCGCGTCGAGCCGGATACGCGCCCCGAGGCCGAGGTGCCGAACCTGTTCGACTATTCCACGACCGCGACGACCCGTCAGGAGCCGGATGCGGCGGACATGTCCGTCGACGAGATCCTCGACCTGCGTGCGGGCGAGCCCACGGCCGTGTTCAACGCGCAGAACGCCCGTCACGCCGCGACCTCCTCGCCGTTGGCGCGCATCGCCGACATCGAGCCGCTCACGTTCGCGCAGGTCACCTCGCCTGCCGGCGGTCAGGACGATCCGGACGATCGGGATGACGAGGAGCCGCCGATCGTGTTCTCCGAGGCTGATTCGCGTACCGATCTGCCCGTGACCCCGGCACCGAACGCCACGCCCGTCGTCATGCCGGACGATTCCGGAACCGTGGGGAACGGCGCGGACGTCTCCGCCGCCTCCGATGCCTCCGTCGCGCGGGAGCCGTCGACGGATTCGGTGCCGCTGCACGTCGTCGAAGCGGCCGATCCGGTGTCTCCCCGCGACCTGTTCGCCGACGCGATGAACAAGCCCGCCTCCGCCGCGTCGGAATCGGCCGCGACGCCCGTCGCCTCGTCGCCGGAGCCCGTCGTGTCGGCCAGGCCCGTCGTGTCCTTCGGGGCCGTCGCGTCGTCCGGTGCCGTCGCGGCGTCCGATCCCACCGTGTCGCCGGAACCCTCCGTGTCGTCCGACGTCGAGGCCGAATCCGCGCCGTCCGAGGACACGACCACGCCGATCGTCGTCGGCGCGGCGCGGGAGACCGTGTCCGTCGGCTATGACGATGACGCCACCGGCGTCTACAAGCCCGCCTTCGAGCCCGGTTCCGTGTTCGACAAGGTCTCCAAAGGCGAGTTCGGCAAACCGCAGACCCCGATGATCGAAGTGGACGGCCTCACTTCCGAGGACGCGCGCCACACCACCGACATGACCCTCCAGTTCGAGATGGCCCGCCACGCGGAGCTGCTGCCCTTCCTCGCGATGAACCCCGCGCTGTACGACGACCTGTACGCCTGGCTCGCCGCGCAGGGCGACGCCGACATCGACGAGGCGCTCGCGCACAACGTGGGCTACCAGGACTACCGCGAAGCGGTCGGAAAGTGAAGGAGAGCGGACGATGAGCGCACAATCCACGAAACCCACGCTCGACTGGCTGCAGCAGTGGCATGACCAGTACAAGGCGGCACTCGTGCCCTCCCCGCTGGAGGACGTCAACCAGCTCGCCGCGCAGCTCGACCTGACGCACGCGCACCCCTCGGGCATCGCCCAGCTGTTCGCGTCCGGGCACGTCACGCTCGAATCGCTGTTCCGCGACAACGGCATGCTGCGCGCCGCGGAACGCCGTCTCGGCCGCGTGCTCGACGACCGCGCCGCCAAACGGCGCGTGAGCGGCGTCGCCGAACTGTCGCTCGTCGTCGGCATCGCCACCTGGCACGGCAACGCGCGCCCGGTGCTGCTCTACCCGGTGCAGGCCGTCGCCTCCACGACGCCCGGACAGTCGACGATCGCGTTCACCGGCACCGTGACGCTCAACGCGTCGTTCGTCGACGCGATGCGCGAGGCCGGCGTCACGCTCGACGCCGACTACCTGTTCGACGGATCGCACTATGCGTCCGGGTCCCCCGAGACGTCCGCCGTGTTCGCCGAGATCGCGAAGCGCGTGAAGCCCGCGGTCGGCGACTTCAACATCGAACGCCACATCATCCTCGGCTGTTTCATGGAGCCGTCCACGCAGATCCTCACCGAGACGCAGCGCATCATCGACCAGCTGGGCGAAGGCCCCAGCGGCAACACGCTGCTCGACGCGCTCGCCGGCGACCGGGATGCCGCCGACACGCTGCGCGGCGCGCCGATTCCCGACTACAGCCCGTTCGACGCCGACCCGCACAGCGAGTACGAGGTGGGCGACGTCGACAACACGGTGCGCTACGCCGCCCAGCTCGCCGCGTCCGGCCACAGCGTGGCCGTCGACGGCGCGGTCGGCAAGGACACGGTCGAACAGGCCGCGGCCATCGCCACCCGCTGCGTGATGAACGGCCGCACCGTGCTGTACGCGCCCGGCGTGGCCGAGCAGAAGCGGCGCTTCATGCAGGTCATGCGCGCCAACGAGACGTCCGGCATGGTGCTCGACATCGCCGACGAGCAGGCGAACGCGGACATCGACCGCCAGCTCATCGCCGCCGTCGGATTCCGGTCCGGCGTGGCCACGCAGCATTTCGACCAGCTGGCCGACGAGCTCGTCGGCGTGCGCTCGCGGCTCACCCGCTATCTGGGCGACCTGCACGGGGTGAGCGAGAAGTGGGGCGTGTCTGCCTACCAGACCATCCAGAACCTGGCGGCGATCTCCGTCGCCCCCACCCATCCCTCCACGCACGTGCGGCTGTCCGAGAACACGGCCCGCAGCGTCGCCGGGCACATCGACGAATGGACGGCGAAGCTCGAACGGGCGGCCGCCGTCGGCGAATACACGATCGGCCCCGACGACACCGCCTGGTACAAGGCGTCCGTCACCAGCGAGCAGGAGGCGGTGGACACCTACCAGCGCGTCGTCGACCTGCTGCAGAAGGTGCTGCCCGCCGTGCGCGAGCACGTCGCCTCCACCGTGCAGGCCTGCGGATTCCCCGTGCCCGCCACCGCGCGCGAATGGGAGCGCCAGATCATCGTGCTCAAGAACCTGAGGCGCGTGCTCGACGTGTTCCAGCCGGAGATCTTCGAACGCGACATCGATTCGATGATCGAGGCAACCAAATCGAAGGCCGACCGCAAGGCCGAAGGCACCACGATGGGCTTCTGGGAGCGTCGCCGCCACACCCGCGAGGCGAAGTCCCTGCTGCGCGTCGGCGCCCAGGTCGAGGACCTGCACGGCGCGCTCATCATCGTGAAGAAGCAGTCCGAGCAGTGGCGTTCGCTCGTGCCGCACGGCGGATGGCCGGTGCTGCCGCCCAAGCTCGACCAGATGATCGCCGCGCAGGAGACCATGTCGCGCCACATGACCGCGCTCGACACGGTGCTCAGCACCACGCCGAAGGGCGGCGAACTCGAATCCCAGGACTTCAACGACGTGGAAAGCCGGCTCAAGGCCCTCTACGACGACCACAAGTCGCTCGACGACCTGCCCGAACGCTGCCGCCTCGAGAACGAGTTCCAGGCCGTGGGCCTCAACGACCTCGTCGCCGACTTCTCCAACCGCCACGTGGACGCCTCCGCCGTGGGCGCCGAGCTCCAGCTCGCCTGGTGGACCACCGTGTTCGAGGACATCGTCCGCTCCTCGCCGATCATCTCCAACCAGGACGGCTCGGTGCTCGCCAACGCGACCGAGCGTTTCGAGCAGGTCGACGTCGAGCACGTGCGCTCCATCGGCCCGATGGTGGCCCAGGAGTCGATGCGCCGCCTGTGCGACCTGCTGTTCGCCCGCACGCAGGAGGCGAACCTGCTGCACACGAAGCTCGCCGGCCGCGGCCACATGCCGCTCGACCGCATCCGCCGCGACCATGCGGAGATCCTCGCCGCCGCCAAGCCGATCCTCATGGCCACGCCGGACACGCTCGCCTCGCTCACCGAGCCGAAACCGCTCGCCGACGTCGCCATCATCGACGCGTGCGCGCACATCCCCGCCATCCAGCTGCTCAGCATCGTCGTGCGCGTCAAGCAGATCGTCATCATCGCCCATAGGGACACCGTCACGTGCCCGGGACTCAAGCGGCTCATCGACGCGCTGCCCGTCGTCGAGGTGAAGTCGCACCCGGTGCGCCGCGCCCCGAGGCTCAGCGCCTTCCTTGAATCCGAAGGCTACGGCGCCGTCCGCTACGACGTGTGCACCGACGCGGCCCGCGGCCGCATCGCCTACCACAAGGTCGAGGCGACCGGCACGCCCGTGTTCGCCACCGGACTGGTCGAATCCAGCCAGCAGGAGATCGACGAGGTGGTGCGGCTCATCACCGAGCGCGCCCACTCGTTCACCATCGTGCCGGCCAGCTACCTGCTCACCGTGGTCTCGCTCACCGACGTGTTCCGCGTGCGTCTCGGCGCGGAGCTCAAGGCGCTCGCCGCCAAGGACAAGTCGATGAACAGCTTCCTGCGCCACGTCCGCCTCGTCGGCATCCGCGAGGTGGCCGGTGCCCGCGCCACCGACGTGATTCTCGCGATGTGCTACGCGAAGACCTCGCACGGCCGTCTGCTCCAGCAGTTCGGCGCCTTGGAGGACACGGGCGGACGCGGCATGCTGCTCGACGCGCTCGCGCTCGCCGACCATCACGTCGATATCGTCGCCGCGTTCACATCCGACGAGATGGAGGACGAACGCATCCACGCGCCCGGCGTGAAGCTGCTCAAGACGCTGCTGACCTGGGCGGAGCATCTGCCCGACGAGCCGGCGCTGCCGGCGTGCCGCGAGTCCGGCGGCAACACGCTGTTCAACGATCTCGCGGACCGCATCCGAGCCCGCGGACTCGACGTCGCCATCGACTACGGCTACGACAACGGCCTGACCATCCCGATGGTCGTCGGCCTCAAGGGCAAGCCGTTCGCCTTGGCCGTGCTCACCGACGACGCCGGGTACATGTCCATCCAGTCAACGCGCGAACGCCACCGCATGCTCACCGCCGACCTGATGACCCTCGGCTGGTCTGCGGTGACCGTGTGGAGCGTCGGCTCGTTCGTCAATCCGGAGAAGGAAGTCGACCGCATCGTCGCCAAGGTCGGCGAGATCTACCGGGAGGTGCAATGAGCGAGTACTCGTCCACCCGACGCACGCCGCGCAAGCACAAGCGCGTCGTGCGCGAGGGCACCGAACGATTCGACGCGGACGGCGTCAAGCTGGAGCCTTCGGACATGATGACCGAGCGCCAGCGCGAGGCCGACGACGACAAACGCATCCTCGGCGAACTGCCGCCGCACTGGGCCGTGTTCAACGAGAAGAGCTGAGCTTCGGCATCACCGGGTCACGGCGACGATCGCGCCGAGCTCGGCCGACGCCATCACCCTGACCGCGGCCTCGGGCGTCATGGCCATCGTGACGACCGCCGTGCCGGCGCCGTTCTCGTCGCGCCGCGCACGTTTCATCACCAACGCGTCCCGCGCGATCGTGCAGGTTCCCGCATCGCCGTCCGGTCCGTCGTCCGGCTCGCCGGTCGGTTCTCCGCCGTCCGGTCCGTCATCGGCCGATTCGCCATCGGCCTGGCCGCACCCCACGGCGGACACCAGCCGCACCGTATCCCCGGCGACCAACGCCGAGGCGTCGTTCGACACCGCCACCTGAAGCACCGTCCTGCCGCCCGGCACGACAGGCGCGTCGCGGGCGTTCGTCGGGAAGAGCGGCTGGCTTTCGTCCACATCGTTCTGCGCGATCCGCCCAACCACGTCGTCGGCACGGGAGAACGCCCCCGCGACGACGGGTGAACGGGGCGTCTCCACCACGGCGACGTCGCCGGCCCCGATCACGTCGCCGCGACGGATCGCGCGCGTCGCGACGACCACATCGGTCGTCGCGACCAGGACGTTCACCAGTATCACCGCGATCACCGCGACGACGATGACGCAGCACGCGGCGACGATACGGGTGAGCCGCGCGCGGGCACGCCGCGCGGCGAGCGTGGGGCGTGTGAGCCTCGCCCAAGGCGGATCGGGTATTCTCATATGCCCAGCGTCGGGCATCGGCACGGTCGGGTGCAAACCGTACCGGCAATGTGGATAGAGCCCCCGGAAATCTTCACATCCTGTTCGAACGGGTACGGCGACCGCCGGCGCCGCCGGCGCGCCTTGGGCCCCGGACCCGGATACGACGAAGGCGGCGCACTGGATGACATCATCCGATGCGCCGCCTTCCCGCGATGCGCCGCCGGCGCGGCGCGGACCTCACTTCTTGCCGGAATCGGTGCGGTAGAAGCCGCTGCCCTTGAACTCGATCGGCACGGCGGAGAAGATCTTGCGCACCTGCTCCTCATGGCACTGAGGGCAGACGGTGATCGGCGTGTCATCGAACGACTGGCGTTCGGTGAAATCGTAGCCACAGCTCTTGCAACGGTAATGATAGGTAGGCAACGTAATCCTCCAACGAAACGAATCCGGCCCGGAACCCCACGGCATGGCCACCCGGCGAAAAGCCCGCGGCTCCCCGCGTGTCCCGGCATATGCAACCGTACATATCCTAATCGCCCGCGCGACACGTCCCGCCGGAAGCGAACACCGGTTTCCAGCATGCGGAACGGTAGCCGGAACGGGCGGCGAGGCGTCGGCGTCACGCGAACATCGTCACGCCGTCCGGCGTGAGCGCGCCGTCCACCGGCAGATCATGCGGCTCGCGGGGCAGCGGGTCCGCATCCGCATCCAGCAGCTCCCACGGCCAGCAGACGGCGACGACCGGCGCGTCGGGCGCGCGATGTCCGAGCGCGCGGTCGTACCATCCGCCGCCGCGTCCCAGCCGGGTCCCCGACCGGTCCACCGCCAACGTGGGGACGATTACCAGTCCGGCCTCGCCCAGCGCCTCGGGTGGCAGCGTCGGCACCGTCGGTTCGTCGGGCCGGTGATGCCCGTTCCCGCCCGCATCCACCGCACGCAGGTCGTCGAGATTGCGAAGCACGCCCCAGCCGACATCCAGCCCCGAGCCCAGCAGCGGCACGAGCACGCGTGCGCCGGCCTCCAGCAACGCGCCCAGCAACGGACGCAGCTCGACCTCCGACCCCATCGAGACGTAGGCCGCGACCGTCATGCCGGCGAGGTCGTCCGTGGGCCAGGGCAGGTCGCGCATCAGCGCGGCCAGACGCGTCCCCGCCTCGGCGCGCTCCCCGGCGGGCACCGTCTTGCGCCTGGCGATCGCCTCATGGCGCAGCCGCCGCTTCGTCTCGATCCGCTCGTCCCGTTCGACGTCCATCGTCCGTCCTTTCGTCCGGTTCCATCCGTTGCGTCCACGGCCGCCGGCGTCGCCGTCCGGCCGTTCATGACGCGCAACCATACGCCGTCGGTTTTTCGCGCGCGTGGCACAATGGTGGGCGTGTCAGTATTCCAGACCATCCGCCACGCGTTCGCGCCCGCCGACCCGAACGCCATCCGCACGCCCGTCGTCCTCAACGCGCCGGCCGGAGCGCCGCCGATCACGCTGCGCACGATGAGCGCCGACGACGAGGCCGAGTGGAGCGAGGTGCGATGGAACAACGACGCATGGCTCAGGCCGTGGGAATCCGGCGACCCGATGCACGGACCGGGCATCACGTTCAACCAGTGGATGGCCATCCAACGCCGCAACGAGGAACGTGGCACGGGCATCGTGCTCCTCATCGAACATGGGATGCGCATCGTCGGGCAGATCTCGATCGGCGCGATCACCTACGGTGCGATGCGCACCGGCGTGGTCGGCTACTGGGTGGCGCAGGATGCCGCCGGGCACGGCATCGCGCCCATGGCGCTCGCCATGCTCGCCGACTGGGCGATCGGGGACCCGACCGGGCCCCGCCTGCACCGCCTGGAGATCGCGATCCTGCCGGACAACGCGCGTTCCCTCGCCGTGGTGCGCAAGGTGGGCGCACGACGCGAGGGGTTGCGCGCGAACTATATGTATGTGGCCGGCCGGTGGCGGTCACACGAGACGTTCAGTCTGATCGCGGAGGACATGGGCTCCGGGTTCGCCGCGCGTCTCGTCGCCTGCGGCGGCGACGCGTCCGAGACGGCGGCGCAGGCGGACCCAGCGGCCGCCGACGGTCCGGCGCCCACGGACGCCGCCACGCCGTCCGCCCCTACGCGGGCAATCGACACGCCGCCGCACAATGCGGACAATGTGACGACCGTCTCCTATTCTTGAGCATTATGGGTTACGAGCAGTTGAGCACGATCATCGTGCTCGTCATCGTACTCATCGGAATCGTGGCATGGCTGCCGGTGCGCACGGCCAAAAGCATGCGGCATGTGGAGGAACATCGCGAGGATCGCTTCTCCTCGTCGCTACATCTGGTCGATGAGCACAGCGGCACGCGATTCAGCGATGACGGTACCTACGCGAAAGGGGTCTTGATGCAGCCGAACGAGAGGCGCGCGAACACGCTTACCCCCGAGCGCATCGCCGAAGTGCGGCGGTTGCGCCGTCAGGCGGTACGACGTCGCCAGATCCTCGTCGTGTCGTTGCTGCTGATCGCCGTCGTCGTCGCCGTGGTCGCGTTCCCTCTGCATTTCAATCCGTGGTTCGCCCTGATCCCCGTCGCCCTCGACGCCGTCGTGCTCGTGCTGGGCGCCCATGCCGCCGGCCAGGCCCGCGCGTGGGAGCGCAAGGTCGCCAGGGCGCGCGCCCGCGAACGCCGTTCGCGCATGGCCAGGACCCGCGCGCAGGCGCGGAACGTCGACGCCGAGACCGCCAAGGTGAAGATGGAGGCCGACGGGCTCAGGAGGTCCGCCGAGGCGATGGCTTCGGCGATCGCCGATGATTCGTCCGCCGCCGGTGCTGTCCGGGGCGAGGAGGTCCCGACCGCCGAAATGGAACGTCGTGAGATCCGCAGCGTGCTGCGTCAGGCGGAAATCGAACAGCGTCAGGCGCTGGCCGCGCACGGCAAGCTCGATGCGCCCGAGGTGCAGGTGGTCGACGTCTCGGCCGCGGGTGCCGAGGCGGCCGCCGCCGGGCGGGATACCTCCGTTCCCGCCGCCACGCCCGCCGCCGCGCAGCAGGACGCCCGGACCGTGCCCTCCGACGCCACCACGGAACTTGCCGAAGTGCGCCCGGCGAAGGCCCTTGACGCGTTCGACATGGCCATCGCCTCGCCGGACCTCATCTCCTTCTCGCTGGGCGAGCCGCGCAACGTGGCCGAAGACAAGCCCGCCGCGTCGGAAAGCCGCGAGATCAAGTCGATGCGTCAGGTCGCCAAGGCCGATCCGGTGGACGCCGACGAGGAGAAGAGGCTCGCCGAGGAGGCGCGCATGGAGACCGAACCCGCCAAGGGCTCGGGCGATGGCGTCGCATCCGACGCCCAGGCCGGGGAGACGACCGGGAAGACGTCGGACGACGCTTCCGTAGCCGCCGACGCATCATCCGCCGTTGCCGACGCTTCCGCCGCGTCCGACGCTTCGGACGGCAGCGTGATCGCCGCGGTGCCGCAGGATTCCGGCGTCTCCGACGTGAACGCGTTCCACGAGTCCGAGGAACAGGCGAGGGTCGCCGTGCCCGCCGCCACCTCCGATTCGCTGGGCCATGACCTGCAGGCCATCCTCGCCCGCCGCAGCTCCTGACGTTCGTTTCTCTCACAGCGTTAGCACTCGAGTTGGCAGAGTGCTAAAAACCGCGCTACCATGTGAGGCAGTGCTTGGGATCGTGCAAGTGATCGTCAGCCTCTTGGGCGTTTCCGGCGCGAAGACATCGAACCTACAAGAAATACGAGGTGACCCACAGTGTCGATCAAGCTCACACCGCTGGAAGACAAGATCATCGTCAAGCAGGCCGAGGCCGAGACCCAGACCGCGTCCGGTCTGTACATCCCGGACAACGCCAAGGAGAAGCCGCAGCAGGGCGAAGTCCTCGCCGTCGGCCCGGGCCGTCGCGATGACAAGGGCGAGCGCATCCCGGTCGACGTCAAGGTCGGCGACAAGGTCCTGTACTCCAAGTACGGCGGCACCGAAGTGCACTACGAGGGTGAGGACTACCTCATCATCGGCGCCCGCGACGTGCTCGCCATCCTCGGCTGAGACACCCGCGCATACGCGTATATCGATTGCGAAAGCCCCGGCGGTCAGCCGGGGCTTTTCTCGTATCCGCTCGCAGCGTATTTGAGACGCCATGCCCGCCGGCCGTACACTGGACGCGGATTCGAGCCCCCGTCGAAGGAGCGCAGTCATGATAGACACGCCCGGCATCCCCTCGCGCATCGCCGCGATGCTCCGCGACGCCTTGTCCTGCCCGCCGGACGTCATCGAGCTCGCCGTCCTCACGTTCGTCGCCGGTGGTCATCTGCTGCTCGAAGACGTGCCGGGCGTCGGCAAGACCACGCTCGCCCGCGCGTTCGCCCGCGCCATCGACGGCGAGGTCAGCCGCATCCAATTCACCCCCGACATGCTGCCCGGCGATCTGACCGGCGTGAGCATCTGGTCGCAGGGCGAAAGCCGGTTCGTCTTCCACCCAGGTCCCCTGTTCGCGAACATCGTCATCGCCGACGAGATCAACCGCGCCAACCCGAAGACCCAATCGGCCATGCTCGAGGCGATGAACGAACGCCAGGTGAGCGTCGACGGCGAAACCCACCCGCTGCCCGACCCGTACTTCGTCATCGCCACGCAGAACCCGATCGAACTGGAAGGCACCTACCCGCTGCCGGAAGCGCAACTCGACCGGTTCATGACCTGTACGGCATTCGGCTACCCGACCGCCGAAGCCGAGGCGCTGATGCTCACCGCCGGCGACTGGTCGCACCCGCTCGACCGTGTGGACCGCGTCTGCTCCGCGGCCGAGGCGGCCGCCGTCCGCCGCAAGGCTCGCGAAGTGACGCTCGAACGTCCGGTCGCCGACTATATCGTCGCCATCACGCAGGCCACACGCGGGCGCGACGGCGTGCGCTACGGCGCATCGCCGCGCGCCAGCCTCGCGCTCGCCGCGATGGCCCGCGCCCGTGCGTTCGTCGACGGACGCTCCTACGTGCTGCCCGACGACGTGCGCACGCTCGCCGTGCCCGTGCTCGCCCACCGGCTCGTGCTCGACGAGACCGGCATGGGGTATGCCGACGGCACGCTGGAACGGGCGCGCGCCGTCGTCGCCGACGTGGTGCGCGGCACCGCGGTCCCGAGGGCATGACCATGCGACGGCCGGGGCGTTCGGAGTGGGGGAGGGGAATCGCCCGGCAGCATATTCCGCGGCTTGACCTGTGGGACCTTCGCCATCATGGTCTGATTCGTCCCACGGCCGCCTGCCTGGCATTGGCCGTGTTCGGCGCGCTCGCCTGCTATGCGGGATTGCTGTTGGACGAGCGCACGCTGATGGCCACGGTCATCGTGGCCGGCTCTCTGATCGTGCTGTCGCTGTCCGCCGCGGTGGTCCAGTGGGCGATGGCCGGGCACGGGGACACGGCACGATCGCCGCGGCTGTTGCTGCCGTCCGAGGTGACGGCCACGGCGTTGTATGAGCGCCTCGACCAATACGGGAACGTCGTCGACCGGTGGGCGGGCGCGTTGCCCCGTGAACGCGGCCTGTACCGGCGGGTCGGCACGCTGCTGCGCTGGCGCTCGCCGTTCGGCCTCTTCGTGGTGCGTCGTCGCGTCGCCGCCGCGGGGGAGACGATGGTGCTGCCCGAGACGGCGGATGCGGCCGCGCGGGAGACGGGCGCCGTCGTCTCCGGGCGGACCGTCGCCTTGAGGGACGCGGAGGATTCGGGGGCCGTGCGCGGCTACGAGCCCGGCGACCCGATCAGACGGATCGCATGGCGGCACAGCGCCCGTCGCGGCAAGCTGATGACCCGTGAGAGCGAGGGGAACGAACGCGCCACGCTGCTGCTGGTCGTGAACGTGGACGGTTCGGATGGCGTGGATGCGCGGCGGCTCGACGGCGCGGTCGCCGCGTTGCTGCCGTATGCGCAGGCATGCCACGGCATGGGGCGCGGCATGGGTCGCGGCATGGACGTGGTGGCCACCGACGGCGTCCATGTGGCCGAAGGGAAGCGGGCGGTCCTGCGGTTCCTGGCCGCCGCGCGTCCGGTCGGCGGGCGGGGTGATGCGCGTGGCCGCGATCGGCTCCGCGGGTGTCTCCGCGAACGAGTGTGTATGGTTCTTGCCCGAGCGTGTATGGTCCTCAGACGTATGTGCATGGTCCGGGGCGCAACCTGCACGATTCCGCAGGCAACATGCAGCATTTCCGCGGCGACCTGCACGGCGTCGGTGGGAAACATCGTCCGGCGCCGTTCCGGGCCGGTCGGGGTGCTGGTCTGCGATGCCGGTGATTCCAACGGTTTGGCGGATGCCCTACGTCGCTCGTCGCTCGCCGCCTCGGTGCGTGTACTCGACCCCACCCCGCAGGAACGGGTCGTGATTACGCAGGAAGGGTCCGAAACCCCGCACGTTCGACCCGAAACCATGCAGGTCCCCTCCCGAACTCCACAGGTTCACCTCGAAACCAAGCGGATCCGCCCCATCGGACCGCGTACGGCCCTGCGGACGCCCCGAATCGTCGCCTCGCTCGCCCTGCTGACGTACTTCGGCGTCATGCTCAAGGCGCTCGTCGGGCTTGTGGAACCCACGGGCTGGTGGATATGGTTCGCCGCCGGGGCACTCGCCGCCGCCGTTCTCGCCTCGACCGTGCCGATGCCGTCCGGACACCCGGTCCGATTCTCTCTGATCCGCGTGTCGGCTTTCGCCTTCGCGGCGGGAATCACGGCCGTCGTACTGGTCGTTGCGCGATTACGCGACGGATCCGGCTCGGTGGGAGGCGGCTCCGGTGCGGGTGGCACAGGCGGTGCGGCCGCTACGGGCTCGGGCGTGCAGGACGGTCTTGCCGGATTCCCGACCCGCCTCGTCGACGCGCTGTCCGTCGGATTCGACCGGCTCGACCGCCAGCTGCCGCCATTGAAGGTCGTTCCGGCGTCCGACATCCTGCTGATCCTCGTCGTCTTCGCGGCCGCCGTCCTCATCCGCTGCCTGCTCCTGTGGCGTCCGGCCGTCCCGTCGTTCGCTGTCCTCCCCGTCGTCGCGCTCGCCGCCGACTCCGCGATGCTCGGCCATGTCGCCCCCTGGTGGGCGGTCGCCCTGCTCGCCGCCGCCTTCCCGATGAGCGTGTGGGCGTCGGCGTCCCGTCCTCGCTCCGGTTCAGGTCCCGGTTCGGGTCCCGCATCCGCGACGCCGGCCGCCGCCTGCAACGCGCCGGCCGCCGCCGCACCCGTCCCCTCGGAACCGCCGCGGGCCCTGCGCGCCGCATTCGCCGCGCTTCTGGTCATGGCCGTCACCTTGGCCTGCACCCCTGCCGCCGAGACCCTCGCCTACCGGGTGCCGCTGTCAATCGGCGAGGGCGGCGGCATGTTCTCGTCGAACACGGTCAGCCCGCTCATCGACCTGAAACGCAACATCGACGCCGGTTCCGATTCGGTCGTGCTCGGCTATTCCGCCGACCGCCGCCTGTACCTGAAGCTCACCACACTCGACGCGTTCGATGGCGACACGTGGGGCTACGACCGGGAGCTCGCCATCGACGCCGGTCTGTACGGCTCGGGCATCCGTCTCGGCCGCGACGAGTCCGACGAGCTCACGATGGAGCAGCGCCGTGCCGGCGACCCGATCGGCATCTACGCGTGGCTGCTCGGCTACGCCGGCTACACCGCATCCACCTCCGGCACTGGCACAGCCACCGACGGCACTGACGGCACCCGCATCGACGAGCACACGCTCGAACGCTACGAGACCACCGCGAACGTGCGCATCGACACGCTGCGTTCGCGTTTCCTGCCCGTCCCCGGCATCGCCAGCGGGGCGAACGGCGTCGGCTCCTCATGGCTGCGCTACCGTGACGGCAGCATGGTCAACCGCACCGACGCGACGTCGTCGGGCATGCGGTACGCCGTGTCCGGCACGTATCTGGATCCCATCTCGTCGGCGTCCGGATTCTCCGAGCTCGATCCGGTGCGCGAGGTCGTCGCCGCGCTGGAGCGGCAGCGCGACGATTCCGGCGGCCAGCTTGACGGCTGGCTTGAGGCGCGTCGCGCGATCGCCGATTCGGGACTGGGGGAGACACGCGACGGGTTCGCCGTGATCCGCGCCTCCATCGACGCCGACGGCGTCGTGAGCGCCCCCGACGGCACGCGCATCGGCAAGGTGAGCGCCTACAGCATGGCGTTCTCCGGCGAGCAGGACAACGACCGTGTGTGGGGCGGCGGGACGACGACGCCTTCCGCGGGCCGATACTCCCAGCATCCCTCCCACATCGTCTTCGACGATGCATTCGAGGCGCGATACGGTGCCGACGGCGCCGGCATCGTCTACGGCTTCTCCGAGAACGGCGACGCCGTGACCCTCGTGATGCCCCTTACGAACATGACCGGCTCCGACGGCTCTTCCGACGGCACGCGCGGTTCGTCGCCGTCGATCGACGGCAGGTCCGGGTCCGGCGCGTCGACCGTCTGGGCGCAGAACGCCATCACCATCCTCTTCCAATCCGACACCACCATGTCCATCGCCGTGGAGGCCGGATCCGCCGCCGACGACCGCCGCATGGCGCGCCGCATCCTCGCCATGGTCGCCGCCTCCGACGAGGAGGCCCGAGCGGGCCGCTACACGTCCCTGCCGAAGTCGCTGCCGGCCAATGTGCGCGCCGTCGTGCGCCGGGCGCGCGCGGCCGGCGTCGCCGCGAAGGCCGGGACCTACGACGAGCAGGTGCGCGCCATGCGCTGGCTCGTCGGGTATTTCGCCGACAAGGCCAACCATTTCACGTATTCGCTGGATGCGCCGGACGGCGACGGCCGCTCCAACATGCAGGTCGTCGACGACTTCCTCGACCCCGACACCGGCCATGCCGGCTACTGCCAGCACTACGCCGCCGCGCTCGCCGTGCTCGGGCGCGCGCTGGGCGTGTCGACGCGCATCGTGCTCGGCTACAACGCGGGCACGAACGCGCGCGATGCCGACGGCTATTTCCCGGTGGCGTCGCGTCAGTTGCACGCATGGGTCGAGGCGTATCTGGACGGCGTCGGCTGGGTGCCGTTCGACGTGACGCCGCCGAGCGAGGAGAACGGCATGCTGACGGCCGACGGTTCGCCCGCCGCGTCTGACGCGTCGTCCGCCGGATCCTCGGGCACGTTGACCGGCGACGACGGGTCCGCCATCACCGAATTCGATACGACGGGGAACGACGGCGCGTCCACGCGACGGAACGGCGCGGACGGCGGCGCGTCCGCGAAATCCGACGACACCGTCTCCCGCGACAGGGATACGGGCGGTTCGTCCGAGGCGTCCGGTCCACCCGTCTGGCTTGCACGGCCCGTGGCATGGTTCGCGGCATTGCCGGTCCGATGGCGTGTCGCGCTCGCCGTCGGCGTGGCCGCGGCGGCGCTCGTCGCGTGCGTGGCCGCACCTCGCGCCGTACGCGCCTGGCGTCGCCGGCGTTGCGTCGCCGCCGCGCGCCGCGCCGAGTCCGCTTCCAGCGGCGGTTCCGGTGGCGATGATTCCGGTGATGGCGATGCCGCCGCGTCCGCCGCGTCGCGTGCGGCCGCGTGGCGCATGGCATGGGCCGAGATCCGTCGCGAGGGGCGTGCGGCCGGTGCACGATGGGATGACGCCGCCACCGACCTGATGATCGCCGATCGCGTCGCCGCCGTATGGCCGGGAGGATCGGATGACGATCGCGGGCATCGCGCCGTGATTCTCCGGGTGGCCCGCGCCGCCGATTCGGTCGCGTTCGGCGGTGGCGCGCCTCCGGTCGATGGTCTGGCCGACGGACTCGATGCGCTGTTCGCGGCGACACGCCGATGAACGGGATTCGGAAGTGGTTCGGACGGCTTTCCGACGTCCTGATTCGGTGCCGGAACCCTGGAAATGGCGTCGCGACACGCCGATGAAGCCGAAAAGTTGCACGTCCTTGTTTCGTTGGAATTCCAACGATTATGACGTATATGGCGGGTGATTTCGCGGGGTGTTCGCCATGTCCGGGTTGCGCGACCGGGAATCCCGTGGCATGATGTTCGAGTTGCCTGACGAGGTCAAGACCTCGGAGGGAAACAGAGACTGGCGGATTTCCCAAGCGGTCAAAGGGAGCTGACTGTAAATCAGCCGCTTCGTGCTTCAGTGGTTCGAATCCACTATCCGCCACGCCCCGATAGCTCAGTGGTAGAGCACTTCCTTGGTAAGGAAGAGGTCGTGAGTCCAATTCTCACTCGGGGCTCTCTGGCGGGGTAGCTCAGCTGGCTAGAGCGTACGACTCATAATCGTAAGGTCAAGAGTTCGAGCCTCTTCCTCGCTACAAATCGCGCCCACCAACCGGTGGGCGCATATTATACCTAGTAAAACACAGAGGTGAATGACAATGGCTAAGAGCGCCGACATCCGTCCGGGCATCACGCTGGCCTGCACCGAGTGCAAGGAGCGCAACTACATCACGACGAAGAACCGTCGTAACACGCCCGACCGTCTCGAGCTGAAGAAGTTCTGCCCGCGCTGCGGCAAGCAGACCGTGCACCGCGAGACCCGCTGAGCGCATTCGAGATTTGCGAAGACCCGACCGTATGGCCGGGTCTTTTCGTATTCCCGGAGGTTTTTCCCGCTTTGTTCATGCCGCTTGCGGGCGAGCCCGCCAAGCCGCGGATAGGATAGGCAACTATGACCAGCTTTGCAGAGATCACCACGATCGGTGTGGGCGGCGAGATCGCCCGTTTCGTCGAACCGACCACGCGCGTCGGCGTCATCGAGGCCGTCGAAGGGGCGGACGCGCACGGACTGCCCCTGTGCGTCATCGGCGGCGGCTCCAACATGCTCGTCTCCGACGAGCCGTTCCCCGGCGTCGTCGTGCGCGACGCGCGCCGCCGCATCACCGTGCCCGACGAGGCGGCCCCCGTCGAAGGAAGCGACCGCACCGTGCACGTGAACGCGGAGGCGGGCGCCAACTGGGACGATTTCGTCGCCTTCACCGTGGAACTCGGCCTGGAGGGCGTCGAGGGCCTGTCCGGCATCCCCGGCACGGTGGGCGCGTCCGTCGTGCAGAACATCGGCGCCTACGGCCAGGAGGTCGCCACGTCCGTCGAATCGGTGGAAGTGTGGGACCGCGAGACGAAGACCACGCGCGACCTCAAGCCCGCGGACCTCAAGTTCGGCTACCGTTCCTCCGCCTTGAAGTCGAGCATGTACGCGGCCCCCGCCACGCCGGCCGACCGCTTCTTCCCGACGCCGCGCTACGTGGTGCTGTCCGTCACGTTCGCGCTGCGCCACAGCGCCGAAGGCACGGTCGGATTCGGCCAGCTGGCGAAGGCGCTCGGCGTCGAGGTGGGCGCGCGCATGGCCACCACCGCCATCCGCGACGCGGTGCTCGAGGTGCGCGCCTCCAAGGGCATGCTTGAGGATCCGACCCGCTACGCCCTGCCGGTCATGTCCGACACGAAGCGCGAAGGCAACATCATCGCCGACCTGAAGCGCCTCGCCGCGGCCGCCACGCCGGCCGACGACGGCTCCGGCCTGCCCGCGCCCGACTGGGACCGACACAGCTGCGGATCGTTCTTCATGAACCCGATCCTGCCCGAAGCCGAGGCCGCGCGCCTGCCCGAGGACGCGCCGCGCTTCGCCGCCGTGCTGCCCGACGGCACGCCCGGCGTGAAGACCTCCGCCGCATGGCTCATCGATCACGCCGGATTCCACAAGGGATTCGCCGTGGGGGAGCCGGACGGCTCGGAGACCGCGGGGCCGGCCGCGCCGGCGAGCCTGTCCACGCACCATACGCTCGCCCTGACGAACCGCGGGGACGCCACGGCGTCGGATGTCGTCGCCCTCGCCAAGACCATCCAGCAGGGCGTGAAGGAACGGTTCGGCGTGGCGCTCGTGCCCGAACCCGTGTGCATCGGCATCGACCTGCGCCCCTGACCGGCGTCGCGTCCCGAATGTGGGGAAAGGGCCTTCGCGTCGCAATCCGGTGGGCATATACTATGCCGTTGAACCTAACCGGAGAGACAAGAAGGTCCCAGCACCATGCAGATATTCCGAACGAAATCCGTCGAGCAGACCATCGCCGAGACCGGCGAAGAGGGTCGCACGCTCAAGCGCAACCTCACGTGGTGGGATCTGTCCATCATGGGCGTCGCCGTCGCCGTCGGCGCCGGCATCTTCTCCGTGGGCGCGCAGGCCGCCGCCTTCCACGCGGGTCCGGCCGTCATCATCAGCTTCCTCATCGCCGGCGTCGTGTGCGGCGCGGCCGTCATGTGCTACGCCGAATTCGCCTCGATGATCCCGGTGGCCGGCTCCGCGTACACGTTCACGTACACCACCGTCGGCGAGGTCGTCGCGTGGATCATCGGCTGGGACCTCATCCTCGAGATGATGATGGCCGGTTCGGTGATCTCCAAATACTGGGGCGTCTACCTGGACGACTTCTTCCACCTCATGGGCTGGGGCGTCGACACGAATCTGACGTTCGGCTCGTTCCACATCGACATCGCGCCGATCATCATCGTCGCGTTCTTCACCACGCTGCTCGTGTTCGGCACGAAGATCGGCGCCCGCGTCGACGGCGCGATGACCGTCCTCAAGATCGCGATCGTCCTGTTCGTCGTGGTCGTCGGATTCTTCTACGTGAAGATGTCGAACTTCACGCCGTTCATCCCGCCGAGCCAGCCCGCCGACTCCCTGCCCGGCAGCTCCGTCGCCGCCGACGTGCTCAACCAGCCGCTGTGGCAGTGGGCGACCGGCATGGTTCCGAGCGTGTACGGCGTGCCCGGCATCCTGTCCGGCGCGGCGCTCGTGTTCTTCGCGTTCCTCGGCTTCGACGTGGTCGCCACCGCCTCCGAGGAGACCGTGAACCCGCACAGGAACGTGCCGCTCGGCATCGGCGTGGGCATGGGCCTCATCATCGTGATGTACATGCTCGTCGCGTTCGTCACCACCGGCATGGTCTCCTACAAGGACCTCGCCAAGCAGGACAGCCCGTCGCTCGCCACCGCGTTCGAGCTGGTCGGCGCGAACTGGGCGGCGAAGATCATCAGCTTCGGCATCGTGCTGGGCCTCGCCACCGTGGTCATGGTGCTGCTGCTGGGACTCACGCGCATCGTGTTCGCGATGAGCCGCGACGGCCTGCTGCCGCGCGGCCTGTCCAAGACCGGCAGGCACGGCACCCCGGTCGCGCTGCAGATCGGCGTCGGCGTGGTCGTCGCGCTCGTCGCCGCCTGCTTCGACATCGGCGTGCTCGCCGACATGGTGAACATCGGCACGCTGTCCGCGTTCACGCTGGTCGCGATCTCCGTGCCGATCATGCGCGCCCGCCGCCCCGAACTGCCGCGCGCGTTCAAGATGCCCGGCAACCCGTGGGTGCCGATCCTCATCGCCGTCGCCAACCTGTGGCTGATGCTCAACCTGTCCGTGCTCACCTGGCTGCGTTTCGTCGTGTGGCTGGTCATCGGCTTCGCGATCTACTTCGGCTACGGCTACTGGCATGCCCGCCTCGGCAGGGGAGCGCTCACCGAGACGCTCTCCGAGGAGACCGACAAGGCCATCAACACCGACTGACGGAGTGTCAAACCGTCCCCGCACGCGCCTAAACTGGACGGTCAGAATAGTCAGGAACGTGTTCTAAGGAGAATCCCATGCCGTACGTTGTCGCCCAGCCTTGCGTGGACGTGAAGGACAAGGCCTGCGTGGACGAGTGCCCGGTCGACTGCATCTACGAGGGCGATCGTTCCCTGTACATCAACCCGAACGAGTGCGTCGACTGCGGCGCGTGCGAGCCGGTGTGCCCCACCGAGGCCATCTTCTACGAGGATGACCTGCCGGAGGAGTGGGCCTGGTACAAGGACGCCGCCGCCAACTTCTTCGCCGAGGTCGGCGATTTCGGCGGCGCCTCCGCCCACGGTCCGATCGGCAAGGATCCGGCGCAGGTCGCCGCCCTGCCCCCGCAGAACCAGGACTGACCGATTGATTGGATGACTCCCCGCTCCCGGGGAGTCATCGTTGTTTTTATCATGCTCCCCCTTTCCCCAGGGGGAGTCGTCGGCTTCGCCGACTGAGCGGGGTTCTCCCCGGAGAGGCATCACCATGGGCTTCCACACCTACTCCTCGCCATACGACTGGTCGCGCATCGCCGGCTACAAGACCACCGCGAAGGCGGTCGACGGCGGCATGATCGACCTGTCCGTCGGCTCGCCGGTCGACCCGGTGCCCGCCAGCGTGCGCGACGCGCTCGCCGCGGCGGCGGACGCGGCGAACGCGCACGGCTATCCGGCGACCATCGGCACGCGCGACCTGCGCGACGCGATCGACGGCTGGTTCCGCCACCTGCGCGGCGTGGACCTGAAAGCCGTCAACGCGGCCGTCGTGCCCACCGTCGGATCGAAGGAGGGCGTCGCGCTGATGGCGTCGCTGCTGCACCTCGGCCCGGGCGACGTGGTCGTCCAGCCGAAGGTCTCCTATCCGACGTACGAGATCGGCACGCAGCTGGCCGGCGCCACCGTGCTCAAGGTCGACGACGTCGCCGACGTGGACTCGTGGAGGAACGTGCCGGGCGTGAAGGCCGTGTGGGTGAACTCGCCGTGCAATCCTTCCGGCGACGTGCTCGGCGCCGACTGGCTCGCCGGCATCGTCGCGGCGGCGCGCGCGATCGGCGCGGTCGTCCTGTCCGACGAATGTTATGCGCTGATGGACTGGCGCGCGAGTCGTGGAGCCACCGACTCCAACGAGCCCGCCTCGGCGGACGCGTTCAGCCTGTCCGCCACGCCGTGCGCGCTGAGCCCGCAGGTGTGCGAGGGCAGCGCCGACGGCATCCTCGTGCTGTATTCGCTGTCCAAGCAGAGCAACATGGCCGGCTACCGCACCGCGCTCATCGCCGGCGACTACCGTCTCGTCACCGAGATGGCCGAGTACCGCAAGCAAATCGGCGAGATCATCCCCGGACCCGTCCAGGCCGCGATGGCCGCGGGCCTGCGCGACGTCGAATCGGTGCGCGTGCAATGGCAGCGCTACCGCACGCGCCTGTCGAAGCTCGTCGCCGCGCTGCGCGCGTACGGGTACGACGCGGCGATGCCCGACGGCGCGCTCTACGTGTGGGTGAAGGCCAAGTCCGGCGACTGCTGGACGGACATGGCCGATCTCGCGAAGCTCGGCATCATCGCTAGCCCCGGCGAATTCTACGGAGCCCCCGCCTATCTGCGCTTCTCCGCCACCGCCACCGACGAGGCGATTGAAGCCGCCTGCGCCCGCCTCGCCGCCTGATAGGCCCCCTCTGACGAGGGGGCTGTCGGCGAAGCCGACTGGGGGAGAGACCCACTTATCCGGGTACATGGCCTCACGCGCCGAACCGGGCCGCGCCTTTTCCGAACCTCCGGCGCACTTCGTCCAGCGCGCTCTCCGCGCGGCGCTGCCGGTCCGAGACGGTGCTCGCGTCGGCGCTCGTCGCCTCCTCGAGCATGTCGTCCAGTGACGGCTGCACGGCGGTCGCGGCGGCGGCTCCCAGTCCGCTCGCGCTCATCCCCGCCAACCGGATGAGCTTCGGCAACGGCGCGTCGGGGGAGGAGCCTTCGGGCATCCCCAGCATCCCATGCAGCAACCGCACGCACACCGGATACAACGCGCCCGCCGTGTCCACCGGGCGTTCCAGCGTCCGTGACCGCGTCCGGTAGCTCAGATCAGCGAACCGCAGTTTCACCGTCACCGTGCGTGCCACGAACCCTTTGCGGCGCAACGTTCCGGCCACCTCGTCGCACGCCTCGCGCAGCAATCCGAGTACGACTCGCTGATCGGTGGTGTCCTTCAGCAGCGTCTCCTCCGAGCCGACCGACTTCTCCTCGCGCACCGGCGTGACCGTGCGTTCGTCGAGACCATGCGACGCCATCCACAATCCGCGAGCCGCCGCGACCGAACCGGTCGCCTGCTCCAAGGCCCGGGGACTCATCGCCGCCAGATCGGCCACCGAATCCACGCCCCACGCGTTGAGGCGCTTCTCCAACGACGGCCCGATGCCGGGGATGCCACGCAACGGCATCATCTGCACGAATTCGGCGGACCTGGCGGCGGGGATGAGCAGCATACCGTTCGGTTTCGCGTTCGTCGACGCCATCTTCGCGACGAGCTTGTTCGCCGCCACGCCCACCGAGCAGGTCACGTGGAAACGGCGCTCCACTTCGGCTCGGATCCATGCGCCGATCGCCGTCGGGCGCTTCCATGCGAGCAGCGCGCCTGAGACGTCCATGTAGCCCTCGTCCACCGACACCTGTTCCACCCGGTCGGTCACGGCGTGGAACACCTCGGTCATGATCCTGTGCGAGACCGCGCGGTAGTAGCGCATGTCCACAGGGAGGAACACGCCGTCCGGGCACAGCTGCCGCGCGCGGGCGGAAGGCATCGCCGAGTTGATGCCGTAGTGTCGCGCCTCGTAGCTCGCGGCGGACACCACCGAACGCGGCCCCGTACCGATGATCACCGGCCTGCCCGTGAGTTCGGGGTGACGCGCCACCTCGAGCGAGGCGTAGAACGCGTCCATGTCGATGTGCAGCACCGTGCATCCGGTCTCGTCATGCCCCCAATCGCGTTTCGCGGCGGCCAGTCTTGGTGCGGTGCTCATACCGCCATTCTACGGTCGTGCGTGGCGGGTCAGGATATTACCGTAGGGGATATGAAGCGAGTGGTTGTGAATGCGCTGAACCATGTGCCGGTGGTCGCCATCGTCGTGTGCGAGGCGATCGTCATCTACAGTGCGACCGCCGTCGCGAAGCTCGCGTTCACCCAGCTCGACCCGCTGTACGCCGTGTGGTACCGTGTCGGATTCATGGCCGTGCTGATGCTGTTGTGGCGGCGTCCATGGCGGGCCGACAAACGTGCGGCGCTGCTCCGTCATGATGCGCGTGGCTGGGGGTTGGTGGTGCTGTTCGGCGTCTCGCTCGCGCTGATGAACACGATGTTCTATGTGGCGATCTCCAACATGGATCTGGGCATCGCCGTCTCCCTCGAGTTCCTCGGACCGTTGTCGGTCGCCGTGATCACCGGTCGCAGCTGGCGTGAATGGCTCGGCATCGGCATCGCCGCGATCGGCGTGGTCCTGCTCGCCGGCATCTCGCTTGCGGATCCGGAGAGCGGCGGCAGGTTCCTCGTCGGTCTGATAGCGATCCTCATCGGCGGGTCGATGTGGGGCGTGTACATCGTGGCCGGCAGACGCATCGCCGCGGGCGGCAATTCACTCGACAATCTGTGCGTCGCCGTCACGATCGGATGGGCGATGCAATCGCTGTTCCTCGGCGTCCCGGCCGTCACGCACCTCGTCCATCCCAAGGCGACGGCCACGTGGGCGGCGGCTCCCGGCGGCCCGTTGAAACTGTTCGCGCTGCTGTTCCTCGTGTCGTTCCTCGCCTCGTTCGTCCCGTATGTCATCGAGCAGGTGACGCTGCGTCGCGTCACGCCCGCCACGTTCTCCGTCATGCAGTCCATCAACCCGGCCGTCGCCATCGCCGTCGGCCTGGTATTGGGGGAGGTACCCGGATTCGGCGAGATGGCCGGCGTCGCGTTGGTGATTCTGGCCGTCGTCATCACCTTCTCCGGAGACAAGGCCCCCGCCCCGGGGCGATGATTACGCTATGAAAAAAGGGATTCACGTGAACCCGTGAATCCCTTGGTGGCGGAGTGAGGGGGATTCCGCCCCGATACGGTCTAAACCGTTGGAAACATTGATATTCAAGGATTCTCTTAAAATCCGTACCCCACTAGGTACCCCACAATCGACAGTTATCGGCGTGTCGCCACGCGCCAATACGCGCCTTCGCCTATCCCCATCGTAACGCCGTCGCGCTCGCCGGCGAGCGCCGGGGGTTCAGGGTTCGGGCGCGACGCCCACGCGGGACGCCGCGCCGCTGATGACCGCTACACGAGCAGTCGCAGCAGCTGGTACAGCTGCCATATGCTGCACACGTTGAACCGTGTGCCGTCAACCGTGGCGAACATCTCACCGTCGCCCATGTGAACGACGACTATCCGCCCGTTCACGGTCAGACTGCCGTGCATCGTGATATGCTTCATCTTGAACCCTTTGGTTAGGGGCGTAAGCCGATAACCAGTCAAGGCCCGATGTCGCAAGCGTCGGGCCTTTTCTTATCGGCTCGCGCCGATTTCGGCCCGTCATATCAACGGGAACGCCGCATGTCACGGCGTCGCGCTCCAGCTTAGCAGCACATTGGGCGGTGGGCACGGGGAGTGCCCCCACCCCCTACGTGCCGGCTCCTCCCGGCGCATAGCGCCCATCTCTCCCCGCTGAACTTTCCGTAACGCTGAAATGCTGTGAACCGTTGCCGTTATTGATTTTCAGCCTTATAAGCGTTACGTTTCCGTCACCCGTTCCGTCACCTTGTTGCGTCACCGTTAACCGTTAACGTCACGCTTAATGTCACGGTTAACGGTCGATGTCACGGCGTCGCGCCTACTGCCGTAACGGTTTCCGACGATTCGATAACGTAACGCGATAACGTAACGCCGAAAATGCCGGGGGGATATCGGCCCTGCGCCCGAGGGGGCCGCGACGGGGCGGGCGGGGGATGGTCCCCCTACCCGTCGCCCGTGGTCTACCAGTCGCCGCTAGTGGTGAACGGCAACGACGTGGCGCGCGGCAGCGGCTCGCGTGCCAACAAGGCGCGTGCGCGCGTGTCCGTCCCGTCGCTCTTGAGCCTGTTGCAACGGCGGTGGACTAGGCGGCAGTTGGCGAAGCTCAATGGGTCGCCGCCGCGTGACACGGGTACGAGTTCATCGACTTCGGCGCTCATTGGGTGGGGCGTCCTCAACGTCTTGTCCACCGGCCGGCCGCATATGGCGCACACGTCGTAGGCGGCGAGCACGCGCGCCCTCAGTTGCCGGCGTCGCCACCCGTTGCGGTTCCTCGGATTGCCTCTAGTGGTCATGTCCTCCAGTATGCGCGCCCATGACGGGCGACGGGTAGGGGACGACAGCCCGTGTATGCGGCGTGGCGTGGTGGCTGTGTGGTGGTTTGGGGGGCCGCGAAGCCAACGATTGCAGTGGTTGCGTGCTCGCGGGCGTGTGGAAAATCGGCCGTGGGGAAAACGGCCCTTCACCCGAGGTGGCCGCGACGGGCCGGGGCAGGGGGTGCCCCCACCCCGGATATGAGAGAAGCGCCCGTGACGATGACGGTCGGGGCGCTCCCTCGGGGCGGGGCGTCATGCGGACGCTTGCCGCGCGTGGTGCTTGAAACGGCGCTATCCGTTGACTCGCTCGACGGTCAGGCCGGGGTAGAGGCCGGTCAGGTGGGCTACCACGGTGCCGATGTCGTCAAGCCATTGTTGCAGCATGTCCGTCTTGTCGGCGAGCGCCAATGGTTCCTTTTCGGTCTCGAACGCCCAATAGGCGACGCTGCCGGGCAGCATGGCGAACGACAGCATGGGGCGCGGCTCGCCTTCGGTTCTCCAGCTTACGCACGCCGTGAAGTCGAGGTTGAACGGCTCACACGCGCTGTCGAACAACGACAACATGCCGTCCTGTTCGTCCGTCTTGCACTCCCAGCCGGGCGTGTGCTCCAGTTGCAGGCGGGGGGGGGGTGTTGTTCCGGGCGGTGTCGATGATGTCCGGGACGTTCCACGGGGCGTGCTTCGGCGGCGCGTAGGCGCGTCCGTCGATTACCGTCATGCGTGTGTAGTCCGTCGTGGCCGCGTTCACCTCGGCCGCTAGGGACTGTTCCGGCGTCTGGCACGCGGGGCACATGAACCCGGTGACGACGCCGTGGGTGAAGGTCACGTTCCACAGGCCGGCGTCGTCCGCGTCCGACCTGTAACGCGCCCCGCACACGCCGCATACGGCACTGGCGGCGAGCGCTTCGGCGCTTACGGGGATGCTCGTGAAGCTCATCGCGTCACCTCCGTGAGCCATGCGGCGAGACGCCGCGCCTGAACGTGGTCGAGGTCGGCCACGACGTCGGTAATGCCCATGTCGCCCATTCGGATTTCAACGCCGGTGGCGCTCGCGGTCAGCTTGAGGGGGCGTGCGGGGTCTCGCGTGTTGTCGAACGCGAGGGATTGCGTGGTGGTTGTCATGGTGTGTTCCTCTCCAGCCGGAACATGCCCCGCGATACGATTGGGGGTGCTTCCGGCTAATGATTTGTTCTAGGTAGGGATTTCGTTATCTGTGAAGCGCTCGGCCCGTTGGTGTTGCAGCACCTTCGGGCCATTTCGCTAATCTCCGATGTGGCGTAGGTCTTCGCAGCCGAGCGCGTCGGCGAGCGCTATAGCCCGCCCCAGCGGCATGTTTTTCCAGTCCTTCGCGCCGTTTTCGTAGGCGCTTATCACCTGTTGCGGCACGCCGCTGACCTCGGCTAGATGTGTCTGTGTCCAGCCCTTCGCCTCTCGGAGTTCCTTAAGGGTCATTCTCACCTCCCACTCTTCGCATATACCTACATTCTACATAGTTATCTATAAACAATCAACTAGATAACTATGTGTAGTGGATGTCGTGCCGTGTCCAAGTGGTCGCGGGAATGGTCGGTCTGGTCGCGGAAACGGTCGATTGGACACCCGAAAACGACCAGCCAGACGCCATAACGAACACCCTTGGGCGGCGGTACGACACCGGCGATGCCGGCGCGTCCGCAAATCTTTGAACCCCGCGTACATCTCGGAGACCTCACCGGCGGTCACATCCGCGTCGGAACCTACCCCACCCCCCGGTGTGCCGGCGGCGCTCGCCGGCGCTGCCGCGGTATTTGCCCCGCAATCGTCACGAACGCGCGTCATCGCCCGTCGCGCCTGTCGCCGCAATGGTTCCGGCATTTTCGTAACGGGGTGAAAACCAAGGTTCGCCGCGTATGTATGGCCGGACATGCCACCCGGCGGTCATGGGCCGGCGCGTTCGGAGTCCTCCCCCACGGGGCCGTGCGTCGCGCTCGCCGGCGGACATGGCCGGGTATGTCGGTTGTGAATCGTCAAGGATGCTTGTGGCCGTTCCGCGTGACTACGGCGACGGCCGACGGCGGCGCGCCCTCGCGCGCATGATGGGGTACCCCGTCACGGGGAGGGAGGGACACGGGCCACGCGGATAGTGTTCCGGCCGTGAGCGCAATGGGGATTCGACCGCCCCCTCGGTGTCGGCGGCTCCAATGGTCGGCAGCGTCGGCGAGCGCTGCACGTCGGTGTGTACGTCGCGGGCTGCTCCATGCCGCCGCGTGATGGCTGTCGGCGCTCTTGCCGCAAGTGCCCCTATATGCGTCCCGTGGCATCGCCTAGGCGCGTTCCGTGTTCCGTGCGATGGGATTCCCCGTGTCGTGGCTGTCGGGCGTTCTATGGGCCGGTTCCGTGACGTTGTGACGTTGTGACGTGGGCCGGGGTGCGGCCACGGTGTTAACGAATGGTTCACGGTTTGATGGTGTGTGCCGGCGCGCGTCGGCCTGTCGTCAATCGGTGGTTCATGCTGTTCGAGGGGCGGGGCTTGCTTCATGTGGTGTGTTCCGTGTGGCGTCTACTCTCTTCCATATCCGGGTAGACGCGTCTACCCGTCTACCCGTTGTGGCAGTAGGGCTGACGGGCGTCTACCGGTAGCGTCTACCCGTCTACCGGGTTGGTCGCTGGTCGCGTTTGGTAGACGGGTAGACGCTGGGGTAGACGGGCGGAAACCGTTGCAATCATTGAGGTAGACGGGTAGACGCGTCTACCTTCACTCGGTACTCTCCCGCAAGCGCCATAGGGAACCCGAAATAGTGGCCCCCGCCTTCACGCAAGACACCTTCGCGTCGTCCTGTTTCGCCATGTCGGCGAGCGCGGTGTTAACGAATGGTCTCCACTTCGGACGTAACCCGTTGCGTATCTGCTTGCCGGTGAATGATTGGCCGCGTCGTTTTTCGAGGAACTGGAGAATCTTCACGGTCGCACCCTCGCGTAGTTCGTCCTGTTCGTCGCGTGCCTCACGGGCGGCGGATTGTTTGAGCTTCGCGAGGTCGGCGGCGCGCTCGCGGCTACGGTCGCGCTCCAGCGCCATGCACTGCCGGCGCACCATCTGCGAGTAGGCGAGCACTTCGCCCGATAGTCTCCAGTCCTCGACGGTCACGGTCAGCGGGTCAATACGGTCGGGGTCGAGCCACGGCAACAGGGCGGCTACCTTGAGGCGTACTAGGTTGCCGTGCATGTCGAGACGGTCGCCCGCCTCTCCCGCCACGATGGCGCGCCGCTGCTCGAACGTGGCGCGCCGCGCCTCTTCCGGGTACGTGACCTCGGTCAGCGGGTAGGCGCTGCCGTGGCCCATCATCGCGTAGCGGTCGCCTTGACGGTACAGGGTCTGTATCGCGTCGGTGTCGTCGGGGAACCGTGTGGCGTCGAGTAGCGGGGCCATGCCCGTATGTCCCCACTCGTCGTACTGGATGACGTGGGTGGGATTGTCGCGCATGTCGGCCCATAGGAACCGTTGCGGTAGTCCTGTATCCGATTGGGAGAATAACAGGCCCGCGTTACCCGGCTGCACGCCCGTTATGAGGTTCAGCCGGTACCCGTATCGGGGCACGCGATACGTGTCGGCCGCGTGCTTGGTGCGGCTTCCCAATGGCTCCCCGCTCCATGCCTTCGTCAACTCGCCCGCCAACGTCGAACCCTGACGGGCCATGACCGCGCCCAACGTACTCACCTCGGGCACGGACAACAGGGCGCGACGGTTCACGCATTGCAGCACGGTACGTGGCCCGTCCCCGTCCTTGTCGCCGCTCTCGTCCGCCACGCGCTCGCAGAACATCGTGGCTAGGCTCTCCCCGCTGCCGGGCTGGGAGGTCACGGCGTCGCGGATGTCCGGCAGCAGGGCGGCGGCGACGCTCTCGGCCGCACCCTTGCCCATGCCACTCGCGCCCACGAGCGCCACGAACGTGTTCAACGACGCGCCGCCCGCGCCAACGAACGGCGGGATTATCACGTGAGGCGGCAGCACCGTAGCCACACGCGCCAATAGGGACATGAATACGCCCCACGGGCTGGTGAGCGACTGCCGGGCCGCGTCACGAATCACGGTCAGATACGGGGCCTCAAGCCAAAACCGCTCGAACCGCTCCACATCCACCGCGCCCGTATCATCGTCCGCGTCGCCCGTACCCGCGTCATCCACAGACACGACGGCGGCGCTCGCCGATGCGTCCGGCTCCGATGCGGGGGCGGGCATGGGTTGTGGCAGTTGCTCGAACCGTTCGCGCAACATCACCGCGTCCGAAGCGTCGTGCGCGGCACCAGTGGCCCGCACCACCGTAAGCGAGCCGGCCACCGGCGTCAGCAGCTCCACCACCTGAGAACGCCACTTGCAGCCCGTCACGTCCCTATCGGCCACGGCGATTACGCGCCCGTCACCTAGCGTGGCCGCGACGTTCTCCACGTCGAGTACGCTTGAGAGATTGCCGCCGCCGCCCGGCGCGGTGGTCGCCGCATACCCGCAAGCCCACAACACGGCCGCGTCCTTCTCGCCCTCCACAAGGAACACCGGATTACCGGCCTTCGCATAAGGTGCCACACGGTCGGCCAACCACAACGAGTGCCGGCCACCGGTATTGCCGTGCTGCCGTATCCGCTTCGCCGGCGAGCGTGACACCTTCAACCCGTCCCCGTACTCGTACACGGCTCCACCGGGATTGTCGTAAACCATGACCTCGCGCCCGTTCGAGCCCACGCACGCCGTATCCGCCTGTAGGGCGCTCGCGAGCGTGCCGGCGTAATCCTCACTACCGCCGCACGCCTTGCAACGCAACAAGGTGGCCGTCGTGAACGGCGCATACAGGACACGCAACGCGTCCGCCTCGCCACACACGGGACACGCGGCAGCAGTCGGCCCATAGGCGGGCGTGACCTCCAGTCGGGTGCACAAGTCCCGGAACGGCGTGGAAAGCGTTCCACGCGCCGATTCCGGCACATACGGGGCGGGTATGTCGAACGGCTCCCACTTCGCCGCGTCCGCTTCGCGCTGCCGTGTCCTGTCGGCGAGCGCCCGCAACTCTTCGGGCGTGAGGGTGGAATACGTGCGTCGGTAGGCGGTGCGGGCCGCGTCGCGTGTGGGGCGGGGCTTGTCGAACAGGTCGCCCCAGTCCAGTCCCAACGCCTTCAGGACGTCGAGAGGTGTACAGTCCGCGAAGCATTTGAGCAGCACGCACCCGCGTTCGCGCCTGTAGACGACGTGCAGTGAAGGCGCGTCGTCGTCGTGCGCGGGGCATTGCATCATGTAGTCATCGTCTCGGCGGGTCTCTATGCGCAAGCCGTGGGCGCGCGCCGCGTCAAGAATCCTGTCTATCGACGTGCTCATATCATCCCCTCACATATGGCGCGGTGCATGGCCGCGAAACCTTGCGGCGAGCGCCTGTAGGGCTTTCGGAATAGGCGGGTATCGGGCGCGCGTCGAGACCGGCGCATAGCGGCATGAACCGTATCGACGGGCGGCACAGGGAGTGAAAAAAGGTGCGCTGGGTTAGCCCCTCGCGGTTGGCGGGGGCTGTGTTCTCAATGGTCATGGCGGCGTCAGCACCCCACGAACTTGTCAAGAGATGCGGTGGTAATCATCACGCGCGTACCGACCTTGATGGCCTTGAGCTTGCCTTCACGCACGAGACGCATGGTCACGCGTTCATCCTTGAATCCCAACGATTCCGTAGCGGCCTTCAACGGCTCCAGACGGCGGCGCGACGCGGCGTGAGTCGGATTCGTATAGACGGGGGTATTAGTATCCATTATTGACCTCCTTGACGAAGCATTTGCTTCGTGTTTGCTTCAAGCAATTGCTTAAGCAATTGCTTTGTGAGATGTACAGGGTGCGCGTCGGATTTGCGTCCGACGCGCGGGGGGTTGTTGAGCGCTCCGAAGGTACCAGCTTCGGGGCGCTCGTTTTTTCGACACGCTTACTGCCGCGTGGGAACACGTGCGGTAGGCGAGCGCACTACGTAGGATAGCGCACCGCCGCGCGTGACGCATTTGGTGTTATAGCGCCGCAGCGCCATATCCAGCCAAAACGAACATTTTCTATGTTCGGTTTATTAAAAACGGTATAAAATGTAATCTTTCTACATCTTTCTGACGGTTTCTGACGGCGTTTGCCACATGTGGTAGGTAGTCCCGAAAAATGTGAGAAATACCCCACCGACTGACGGACATGACTCCACCCTATCCGGCGTGTCGCAATCATGCCATCACCTCCCCCAATAGTCCCGTCATGGTCTCCACTCGCACCGGGGACGGCAGCAGCTCCAGCACACGCGCCCGACGCTCCACCGGCAACGGCCGCAGCACGGCCACGCGCTCCACGGTCTCCATGCCGGCGAGCACGTCGGCGAGCGCTCGCAGTTCTCCCGTATCGTCGCCCGTGTCGGCATCCGAAGCAGTGGCCGGCACGGGCGGCGTCGGTACGGTCGTGGTGTCCGTCGCGCTCGCCGGCGCGTCGTTTCCGTTGTCGTATGCGTTCATGCGGGCCATGACCTCGCCTAGGTGTTGTTCGCCGGTGACTTGGTAGCGGCTCGCGACGGCCATTGTGGTATGCCCGCCCTGTCGCATGACCTCGCTCACCGTGGCTCCCAGTTCCATCATGCGAGAGAGACAGTCCTTGCGGAGGTCGTGCGGGCGCATGGTCTCAAGGCCGGGCACCTGTTCGCGTGCTTTGGCGAACGCGTTGCGGTAGTGCTGCCCATAATGCACGTCGCCGGTGCGGTCGGACGTGAACAGGTGCGCGTCAGAGTCGGTGATTCCACGCTGTTCCATCCATGCGGCCAACCGGTCGGCGAGCGCGCGGGTCATGGGGACGGTACGGATGGAGGAACGGGTTTTCGGTGTGAGTATCGCCGTATCGCCCTTGCCGGTCTTGGGATTCTTCACGCGCTGCACCTGTTCGACCACGTGAATCGTCAACCCGTCAAGGTCGATGTGACGGCGGCGCAATCCCAGCGCCTCACTTTCACGTAGGCCCGCGCCGTTGCATAGCAGCACCACAAGCCGCACCCATTCGGGCATGACGGCAATCAACGCGTCGAGCTGTTCGCGCGTGGGGCGCACCGGCACGTGCTTTACGGCCGGCTTGCCGACCTTCAGCCGGCACGGGCTGGACGGTATGAGCGTGTGTCCTTCGTCGTCTATTGGTGTTTCGGCGGCGCTCTTCATCATCGTGGCGAGGTGACGGTACACGTGGGCGCGCCTGTCCTCAAGGTCGGCGTCGAGCTGCACCGGCCGGAACGCGTCGAACCACCGTTGCACGACTGCCGGGGTTATCGAGGTCATGGGCATATCGCCGAAGAACGGCAGCAAATACAGTTCCAGCGATTCACGGTACTTCTGTTTCGCGGTCTCTTTCAGGTCGGTGCCGTCCGGCTTCTTGCGGTGTTCCACCCACGGGCCGGCATACTCGCGGAACGTGACGGATTCACGCCGGGCCTGTTCCCTCTCCGATTGCGGCGGTGTCCAAGTGCCGGCCTTGATTGCGGTCTGTGCCGCCGTCAACCACGCTTCGCCCTCCCACTCGAACTCTTTCGGCACCATCTTGTAGCAGCGCTGGGGGAGTCCCGGCCATTGGGCGAACGCGTCAATAGGGGTCGCGTATGAGAACTCTAGGTAGTCCCGGCCATGCTTGCGCGTGGGCTTCACGTGGCCGAACGCGCGCCGCTTGCGCTTCGCCTGTCTCGCCATGCAGCACCTCCATGTGGCTTAGTGGGGTACGAGCGTCCCCGGCCGATTTCGTTACCCCACTATGTACCCCACACCGTCCCCATATCCACGCGCCAATACGCGCCATCGCGCGAACGGCCGGCGAGTGCCGGAATGGCCCGGAACCGTTGGAACGCCGCCGTTTTCGGCATGAAAAAAGGGATTCACGAGAAACCGTGAATCCCTAGCGGGCGGAGTGAGGGGGATTCGAACCCCCGAGCCGCTCAAAGCAGCTAACACCTTAGCAGGGTGCCCCTTTCGGCCACTCAGGCATCACTCCACATTGTGTCATGAACACAACAGCATGAAACTATACACCACCCCTCGGATGCGACCCGCCGTATTCACAAAATCCATGATTTTCGCATACCCACATACTGACAGGGAACCTCCGGCACCGCCATCGTGCGTCATGTGTCGCATACCGCGTCGCATGCATATAGGCGGAGCCGGAGGTACGCCATTGTCCGTCCGTCTCCTGCGGGCCATTCTATCCCCAAACGTCGCGCGACACCCGGTTCCCACGGCAATCCCCGTGGCGGCATGGGCGGCGGTATCCTCGACGGAAAGAGCGGGAGAAGAAAGGCAGAGCAGCCATGAGACACATCAACGGCGTCGGTCGTCATACGCCGCCGTCCAGCGGACCGTCACACGTCAGGACCATCGTGGTCGTCGCGCTGGTCGCGGCGATCGTGCTCACGTTCAGTGGAGGCGCGTGGGCGGTATCCACCGGCCGGATCGGCCAGAGCATGGTCGGAGCATCACCGGAAACGCAGGAAACAGCGGCGGCATCCACGGAATCCCGGATCAGGCAGGCCGTGCCCAAGCCCGCCGCCGAGCATCACGGCAACTCCCCGGACTGCCCGGACACGGACTGCATCGCGATGCTCGTCAACGGCGACCTGCTGTTCCATGAGGGTCTGTGGGAGCATTTCGCGGGGCCGGACACCACGGCCACCGACGGCACCGCGTTCGACTTCGACCCGCTGTTCGAGCCGATGAGGAAGTACATCCAGGCCTCCGACATCGCCGTATGCGAGTTCGAGACGCCGATCGCCCCGCGCGGCGGCCCCTACTCCGCGTACCCGGTCTTCAACATCCCGCCCGAGGTGGCGGACGCCGCCAAGCACGTCGGCTACGATGCGTGCACGCACGCCACGAACCATTCGTGGGACCAGGGCTCCGACGGCATCGCGCGCCTGTGGGACACGCTCGACTCGCTGGGCATCGCCCAGACCGGCTCGTACAAGACCGAGGCGGATTCCGTCAAGCCGCTCGTCATCGACTCGCCGACCGGCGGTGGCAAGCTGGGCCTCGTCACCGGCACCGTCTCGCTCAACGGCCAGACTGCCGACCAGGATTGGCGGGTGGACCGTCTGCGCGAAAGCGGCGACCCGCACCATGATTCCGACATCCAACGCGCGGTCGACAAGGCGGACAAGGCGCGCGAACAGGGCGCCGACGTGGTCGCCATCGCCATGCACTCGGTGCAGGAGTACCTCGACTACGCGGATTCCTGGCAGGTGTCCGAGGCGCACGAGCTCGCCGACACGGGCGCGTTCGACGTGATCTATGGCGCCGGATGCCATTGCGCGCAGCCGATCGAGCATTACAACGGCACGTGGATCGTCTACGGTCTCGGCAACGCGGTCACCGTCACCTCGTACATCCCCGGCAACGAGGTGAACAACCAGGGCGTCACCGCGCGCATCCAGTTCGCCGGCAAAAAGGGCGTCAAGGGGTCGTGGCGCGTGAGCCGCATCGACTGGCTTCCCACCGCGAACATGCGGCAGGGCCAATACGTGTGGTGCCCGATCTCCTCCGACCATCCGGACGGCACCTGTTGGAACGAGACGGAGGACGCGAGGCAGCGCCAGCGCATCTCGAACGTCATCTACGCGATGGGCGCCGATCCGGACGTCGTGCACGAGTGGAACATCACGGGCGAACGACAGGCGACCCGGTGACGCGCACCCGCGCCGACCGCGCTAAGGTAGGCTCCATGACCATGCCGCACACGCCATCCGCCACATCCCCGATCATCCTCGACACCCAGCCGGAGCGCACCGACCTGCCGCTCGTCGTCATGCCCGCCGTGCTTGGCTCGATGATTGCGCCGCTCACCGCGCAGCTGGAACGTCTGCATGACGTCGCCCGCGTGCACATGTACGGCGACTTCACCGAGGACGAGGACCTCATCGCCAGTCGCGTGGCCGGCGCGACCGTCATGCTCAACGGCGGCCCGCACATCTCCGACGCGCTGCTGCGCCGCCTGCACGCGGACGGCCTCAAGTGCATCGTGTTCTCCGGCACCGGCGTCGCCAGCTACATCGATCTGGCGCTCGCGCGCGAGCTCGGCATGCGCATCTGCAACGCCGTCCACTACGGCGACGCCGCCGTCGCCGAACACACGTTCGCCCTTCTGTTCGAGCTCACGCGGCATGTCGGCGCGCTCGACGCGGGCGTCAAGGCGGGCGGCTGGTCCGGTCCGTTCGCGGACGGCATGCAGCTCGCCGGCCGCCGTCTCGGCATCATCGGCCTCGGCGGCATCGGCGGCGCCGTCGCGCGGATCGCGCGGGCGCTCGGTATGGACGTGTCCGCATGGTGGACCGGGCATACGCCGGTCGACCGGTTCACGCGGTACGGCGTCACGCCGGTCGACGACCTCGGCGCGCTCATCGCTGCCTCGGACGTCGTCACCGTCCACCTGCCGCTCATCGACGGAGCGACGCGCGGCATCGTCACCGCCGACCATCTCGCACGCCTCAAGCCCGGCGCGTTGTTCGTCAACACGGCGCGCGCCGAGGTCATCGCGCCGGGCGCGCTCGCGGAACGTCTCGCGCGCGGCGACGTCCACGCGGCACTCGACGTGTTCGACAAGGAGCCGCTTCCCACCGACGACCCGTTGCACGCGATGGACAACGTGATCCTCACGCCGCACGTCGCGTGGCGCACCGACGGCGCGTTCGCCGATCTCACCAGGCAGATGGCGGACGCCACGCTCGCCTACCTCACGGGCGGCGACGTGAACGTCGTCGTCTCCGAACACGATCGCGAGGCGTGATGCGGACGATCCTCGACCCGACGGACCAGCCCGCGCACGACGCGTTCGTCGAGAAGAAATCCGAGTTCATCGGCGACGCCGCGCACGTCGCGACGCTCGACGAGGCGCTCGCCTTCGTCGAGCGGATCCGCGAGCGGCATCCGAAATCACGTCATGTCGCCTACGCGGCCGTCTGCGGCGGCGCCGACGGCCGCGTGGCGGAGCGCATGAGCGACGACGGCGAGCCGTCCGGCACCGCCGGCAAGCCGATCCTCGACGTGATCCGCGCGAACGACCTCACCGACTGCGTGGTCGCCGTGACGCGGTATTTCGGCGGCATCCTGCTCGGCTCCGGCGGGCTCATCCGCGCGTATTCGACCGGTGCGTCGATCGCCGTGAAGGCGGCGCGGCAGGCGGCGATCGTGCCGTGCCGGCGCTACCTCGTCGCGTTGCAGTACCCGCAGCTCAAACGGTTCCAGCAGATCCTCGCCACGGTGCACGGCACGCAGTCCGACGAGACGTACGCGGCCGACGTGACGCTCGTCGCGTCGCTGCCGGTCGACGAAGCTCCGCGATTCGAGGATCTCGTGCGCGAGACGTTCAATGCGACCGTCGTGCCGGAGCCGCTCGACGTGGTGAACCGCGCGGTCGCGCAGGACTGACACGCGCGGTAGGCTGGGGCGCATGAGCGACACCGATTTCGAGCCGTTGACCGTCACCTACGAGCATCTGCGCCATAGCGAGGATTCCGCCGAACTGTCCGAATTCGCGCGACGCGAGCTGCCCGACCGCGCCGACCAGGCCGCGTTCTCGCGCGCCACCGCACTGCTCGAGGCCGTCGGCGGCAACCCGCATACGCCGGTCGCCGACCGCGTCTTCCTCGCCGAGACGATGCCGTTCCCGAACGTGCTCGTCAAACTCGCCGCGGATCCGGAACCCGAAGTACGCAAGGCGGTCGCCGGCAACGAAAGCGACAAGAACTGGCTGGTCGGGCGCCTCACCAAGGACCCGGTGCCCGAAGTGCGCGACGCGGCGCTGCGCAACACGAAGACCTCGTGGAAGATGCGGCTCGAAGGCGCGCAGAACCCTGAGGTGGACGCGGCCACGCTCGCCTTCCTCGCCACGCTCGGCACCGAGCTCGAACCCGGCGCGCCCGCCGTGCTCTCCTCGATGGTGCGCCGCGCGGTGGCGCTCAACCCGAACGCCACGCCCGAGACCGTGGCGAAACTGGCCGACGACCCCTCCGCCGAGGTGCGGCACGCCGTGGCGAAGCGCAAGGCCGCACAGGCCGGCTGGCGGGCCGGCGGGTCTTCCGGGGCGACGGGCCCGGCCTGAAGGCGGCTCACGCGCGCGAGTAGTGTACGGCATCGCCCATGTAAACCCCACGTGTCGGCGTTTTCTCCACCTCGGCGTTACACTGGGAGCCATGACTGAGAGAACGGAAAGCGCTGAGCGGCTCGCCCGTCCGCTGATTCAGCTGGCCAAATTGGTGGGCATCGGCACCAGCTATGTGGGGATGAGCGACGACTACCACGAGATCGAGGACGATGTCCTGGTGGATCTGCTCGCCGCCTTGGGCATCGACGCCTCCGGAGAGGATGCGATCCGCGGTTCCATCAAGCACATCCGCGACGCGCGTCGCAGCCGCCTCGTACCGCCCACCGTGCTGCACACGGTCGGCGAGGACACGCGCGTGCTCGTCAACGGCGGCGTGTTCGACCTGCCGAAGGCGACCATCACGCTCGAAAGCGGCGAGGATTACGGCAGGACGCTCGACTACGGTCCCGGCGACGGCTCGAGGGCCTACGTGCTCAACGACCGGTTCATCACCACGTCGTCGATCACCATCCCCGCCGACCTGCCGGCCGGCTACCACACGCTGCACGTCACGGTGGGCGAAACCACGCAGGACGCCACGCTGATCAGCGCGCCGTCGCGCGTCGAACTGCTCGACGAGATGAAGAACGGCCGCCTGTGGGGCTGGATGGCGCAGCTGTACTCCATCCGCTCCGCGAACTCGTGGGGCGTGGGCGACTTCCAGGACCTCGCCGACCTGCTCAAGGAGGCGAAGCGCCGCACGGGTAGCGACTTCGCGCTCATCAACCCGGTGCACGCCGCCGAACCCGTCTCCCCGCTGACGCCGTCGCCGTACCTGCCGATCGCGCGCGGTCTCGTCAACTTCACGTACATCCGCCCCGAGGCCATCGAGGAGTACCAGCTGCTCGGCAAAGAGAGCCTCGCGCAGGTCGAGGAGCTGCACTCCTCCGTCGAGCCGCTCAACGGCGACGCCCAGCTCATCGACCGCGATTCGATGTGGCGCGCGAAGATGCACGCCCTGTGGATCATCTTCAAGCTCGGCCGTTCCCCGGAGCGCCAGCAGGCGTTCGCCGACTACTGCAAGGCCGCCGGCGACGACCTCGAAGGCTACGCCACCTGGTGCCTGTGCTACGACAAGTGGGGCGCGCCGACCCGCGAGCTCGACAACTGGGAGCAGAAGTTCACCAAGGATTCGCCCGAGGTCCAGGGGCTCAAGCAGCAGTTCCCCGACACGCTCAACTTCTACCGCTGGCTCGAATGGATCGCCACCGAACAGCTCGACCGCGCGCAGCGCGAGGCCCGTGAGGCGGGCATGCGCATCGGCCTCATGGCCGATATGGCCGTCGGCGTGCACGCGCTCGGCTCCGAGGTCTGGTGGCATCCGGAGAACTTCGCGAAGGGCGCGACCGTCGGCGCCCCGCCGGACATGTTCAACCAGCAGGGCCAGGATTGGAGCCAGCCGCCGCTGAGCCCGATCGCCCTGGAGAACACCGGCTACGCCCCCTACCGCAACCTCGTGCACAACATGTTCGCGCACGCGGGCGCGGTGCGCATCGACCACATCCTCGGCCTGTTCCGCCTGTGGTGGGTGCCCGCCGGGCGCAAGCCGGTGGACGGTGCCTACGTGCACTACGATTCCGAGACGATGCTCGGCATCCTCGCGCTCGAGGCCTCCCGCGCCGACGGCGTGGTCGTCGGCGAGGATCTGGGCGTCGTGCCCGCCTACGTGGCCGATTCGCTGTCCAAGCACGGACTGCTCGGCTGTGCCGTCGAATGGTTCGAGCAGCGCGACGGCAAGTTCCGCGCGCCCTCCGACTGGCGTCCGTACGCGCTCGCCTCGGTCAACACGCACGACCTGCCGCCGGCGGCCGGATACCTCGAGCTGGAGCATGTCGAGCTGCGCGAGCGCCTCGGCCTGCTCACCGAGCCGAAGGAGAAGGTCGAGCAGGACGCCATGAACGAGCAGAACGCCATGCTGGAGATGCTCGTGCGCGAGAACTACCTCGACGCCGACTTCGCCGACCATCGCGAGGATCACGAGCAGGACATCATCGAAGCGCAGTATCGCGCGCTCAAGGGCTCGCCGTGCAAGCTGCTCGCCGCCTCCATCACCGACGCGGTGGGGGAGAAGCGCGCGCAGAACCAGCCGGGCACCAACAACGAGTACCCGAACTGGCGCATCCCGCTCGCCGACGACAAGGGCGACGTGGTTCCGGTCGAAGGCCTGTTCGAGCGCGAGTCCGTGCAGCGCCTCGCCGCCATCATGAACGGCTGACGCGTTCGGACGAACGGTTGATGTGCCGTCCGTGTCCCTGACGGCCGAAAGTCCGCTCCCTTCACGGGGAACGGACTTTCTTTATTCTGCGCCCCCTTCAGGGGGAGCTGGCGGCCGCAGGCCGACTGAGGGGGGTGCCGGGAGCGTCGGGGCGGAACGGCCCCGCCCGACTCCCGATTCTCACCGCCACGACACGCCCGGGGTGATGTCAAGGCCGGCGATATACTAGTGGATTGTTGTGTTTCCCTAAGGGGTCCTTCAAAGCGCTTTCCCACTCGCCATCGAGGACTTTCAGGGAGCCCACGGATAAAGAGGTCTGAAGCTTATCGGATCGCGCGCCCTAACCAAGCGCACACCGAGCAGCCGAAGCCCGGAACACAATAGTGAAAAGGTAGATACAGTGAAGACTTTCACTCCGAAGCCAGCTGATCTGACTCATGACTGGTACATCGTCGACGCTTCCGATGTGGTGCTCGGTCGTCTCGCCTCCCAGGTCGCGAACCTGCTGCGTGGCAAGAACAAGCCGACCTTCGCGCCGCACGCCGACTCCGGCAACTACGTTATCGTCATCAACGCCGACAAGATCGCGCTGACCGGTAACAAGCTGGGCAAGGAACTGTACTCGCACTCCGGCCGTCCCGGCGGTCTGCGTCGCGACAAGTACTCCGAGCTGCTCAAGAACAAGCCGGAGCGCATCATCACCTCCGCCGTCAAGGGCATGTTGCCGAAGAACCGTCTGTCCAAGGTGCAGCTCGGCCGTCTGCGTGTCTTCGCCGGCTCCGAGCATCCGCACGCTGGCCAGAACCCGCAGGTCTTCGAGATCCAGCAGGTTTCTCAGCAGGCTAAGTGAACCGAAGGGAGATAGAGAACATGGCTGAAAACACCAACAACTCCGCGGTTCAGGAAACCGAAGAGGAGCTCACCAGCTACACCACCGAGACCAACGCCGGCGCCGGCACCGGCACCTCCGCGATCGAGCCGGGCTACGGCACCGGTCGTCGCAAGGAGGCCGTCGCCCGTGTCCGCCTGATCCCGGGCTCCGGCAAGTGGACCATCAACGGCCGCACCCTGGAGGAGTACTTCCCCTCCAAGCTGCTGCAGCGTGAGGTCAACTCCCCGATCGTGCTCCTCAAGCTCGAGGGCAAGTTCGACGTCGTCGTCCTCGTCGACGGTGGCGGCACCACCGGCCAGGCCGGCGCCATCCGCCTCGGCGTGGCCCGTGCGCTGAACGCGATCGACCGCGACGCCAACCGCGCCGAGCTGAAGAAGGCCGGCTTCCTGACTCGCGACGCCCGCGTCGTCGAGCGCAAGAAGGCTGGTCTCCACAAGGCCCGTCGCGCCCCGCAGTTCTCCAAGCGTTGATTCGCCTGGGCGCTGCCCATCACGACAAGGAACCCCGTCACCGTTCATCCGGTGGCGGGGTTCCGTCGTTTTCGTAGGGGGCTTACGGAGCGTCCCGGGATCTCGCGGAAGACCCCGGGAGCTTGGGACCCCGGTCCTCAGCTCAGCTGCTTCATCAGGCTGATGCTGAGTGCGGGGAACGTCCACACGTTCGTGTCCGGCTCGGACTCCGTCTCGGCACCGGTCGCGGCCTCCGGTTGTGCCGGCGCGGCGGTGGGTCCGGTGGGTCCGGTGGATTCCGGTCCGGAATCGGCGACGGCCGCGTCGGCGTCCTTCACGTTCGCGGCGTTCGTACCGTTCGTGCCGTTGCCGTTCGCGACGTTCGCGCCACCCGTAGCAAGCGGCGTCGGGATGGCGCCGGTCATGGCGTGCGCCGCCTGCTGCGGCTCCGGCGCGTGCCGGTGCAGCAGCAGTGCCGCGGCCTTCTCGGCTCGCGCCTGCTCCTCCTTCTCCGCGGCGGCCTTCGCCTCCGCGTGGGCGATCGCCTTCATGTCCGCGTCGAGCGCGTCGGACAGCTGGCGCGCGGTGGCGCCGTCGCCCTCGCCCTGCATCCGTTCGACCAGATCGTGGATCTCGCTGCTTTCGGGCACGCTGATCGTCCACAACGTCTGCTGGCCGTCCAGTTTGAGATCCGCGACGGCGCGGCCGCGGCCGGGCATATGGCCGGTGCTCTCCGCCGAGCACCATGCGGGCGTCCATTCGCTGTCCGAGGGGAGTCGGAACTGCTTGTCCTCCGGCACGCCGTTGATGACGATGAGGATGTCGGTCTCACTCGCGTCGAGCAGCTGCATCGCGAAACTGCGCTGGCCGAGGTCGAACCAATCGCGTTCCATCGGCGTGGTGCCGTTCGGCAGGAACCATTGGATGCGGCTCGACGGCTTGAGCAGGCCCAGCTGCGTGAGCCTGGTGAAGAAGCCCTCCTGATGGTACAGGTCGAGCGACTTGCGCAGGGCCACCAGCTTCGACACGGTCTCGAGGCGGTGCATGTGCCAGCTCTTCTCCGGCTGGTACAGCCAGTCCCATTTCAGGTAGCTGATCGGGCTGTCCTGGCAGTAGGCGTTGTTGTTGCCGTCCTGCGAATTGCCGAATTCGTCGCCGGCGAGCATCATCGGCGTGCCGAGGCTGAGCAGCAGCGTGCCGAGCATGTTCATCGCCGCGCGTTCGCGCCGCGCCACGATCGTCACGTCGTCGGTCTCGCCTTCCGTGCCGAAGTTCGCGGAGTGGTTGACGTTCGAGCCGTCGTTGTTGTTCTCGCCGTTCGCCTCGTTGTGCTTGTTCGCGTAGCGGGTCAGATCGGTGAGCGTGAATCCGTCATGGCAGGTGACGAAGTTGATCGACGACGCGGCACCGCGGCCCGGATCGGTGGCGAACAGGTCGGCGGATCCGCACAGGCGCGTTGCCATCTCCTGCATGCCGATGCGGCCGACGCGTCCGCCACCCTCCACGTCGGTGAGCCAGAACTGGCGTGACGTGTCGCGGAACCGGTCGTTCCACTCGGCGAACGGCACGGAGAACTGCCCGGTGCGCCAGCCGAGATTGCCCAGATCCCATGGTTCCATGATGAGCTTGAGGTTGCCGAGCAGCAGGTCGGCGCGCAGCGCGTACAGGAACGGGTGGTGCTGCGTGAACTCGCCGTTGAGGCGGGCGAGCGAGACGCCCAGGTCGAAGCGGAATCCGTCGATGCCGATGCGTTTCGCCCAGTAGCGCAGCGAGTCGATCGCGAACGTGACGACGTGCGTGTTCGTGAAGTCGAACGTGTTGCCGCAGCCGGTCGTATCCTCCAGACGGCCGATGTTGTTCTTCTGTCGTCGGTACGTGGAGATCGCGTCGAGGCCGCGCCAGCAGACGGTCGGTCCCTCCACGCCGCCCTCGCACGAATGGTTGTAGACCACGTCCATGATGACTTCGAAGCCTGCCTCGTGCAGGGCGCGCACCATGTCGATGACCTCCTGGCGCACCGCCTCCGCTCCGGCCTCCTGCGCGGCCTTCGTCGCGTAGGAGGGTTCGGGGGCGAAGAATCCGAGCGTGTTGTATCCCCAGTAGTTCACGCGATTGCGTTCCTGGAGGAACACCTCCGGCTGTTTCGCCTGGATCGGCAGCAGCTCGATCGAGGTGACGCCGAGCCCTTGCAAGTAGGCGAGCGTGGTGGGGTGGGCGAGACCGGCGTAGGTGCCGCGAAGCTCCTCGGGCAGCCACGGCGCCTGCGCGGTGAAGCCCTTGACGTGCAGCTCGTAGATGACGGTCTTGCTCCACGGGATGTGCGGATGGTCCGGGTCGTCGTCATGCTTGGTCTTGTCGCGGTCGTCGATGGCGACGGACAGCGGCATGTGGCCGAGCGAGTCGACGGTGCTCATATTGCCGAACGCGGAGCCGGTGACGCGGTTGTCCTTCACCTCGCACTCGTAGGAGAAGGCGGCGGGGGAGAGCTCCATCGTGCCGTCGATGCCCTTCGCGTACGGGTCGAGCAGCAGCTTGTACGGGTTGAAGCGCACGCCGTGGCGCGGGTCCCATGCGCCGTCGACGCGGAATCCGTAGCGCATGCCGCTCCACGCCTTCGGGATGTGCACGTACCACAGGCCGTAGTTGGGGCCCTGCATGCGGAACAGGGTCTCGCGCACGTAGAGGTCTTCGAGGATGCGCATGCAGACGGGGAATTCGCGGATCTGGTCGACGAACGGCACGTTCGGCACGTCGAACAGTCGGATGGCGTCCTGATAGAACGCCGTGGGGTCGTCAAGCGATTCGATCACGCTCAGCCACACCTGATCGGCGGTTTCGGACCGGACGACGACGTCCGCGCCGCCGTCCTCGGTGAAGTAGAAGCCCGGGCGGGTGGCGTAGCGATGCAGCGGTGGATTTCTCATACACCCATTGTAGACGTGTCGGGTTTTTGCGGGGATTGCCGGTGGTTTCCTGCGGTTTTCTCCGTGGGCGGTGCACCTGGTTCGTGCCGTACGGCTGCCGGGAATGGCGGAATTCCGGGCGACACGCCGATGTGATTCGGTTTTAGAAAATGAATTTGCAAAACTCAAGAAAAGAAGTTATAGTGTGTATCAACACCTCGCAGGGAACGCGAGATGAACGAACTTCAACACCGTCGGTGACGACGGAAGAACAAGGAACAACACAGCAACAGTCTTCGCAGTCGAAGGCGCATCGAAAGGAACCATCATGAAGGCACTCGTGCTCACCGGCGTCAAGCAGTTCGAGATCCAGGATCTGCCCACCCCCGAGATCGCGCCGAACGAGGTGCTCATCAACACCGCCTACGCCGGCGTCTGCGGCACCGACCACGATCTGTACGCGGGCCGTCCGGGCTCCGCCGCCGCCGTCCCGCCGATCGTCCTCGGCCACGAGAACTCCGGCATCGTCGAGGCCATCGGCTCCGAGGTCACCAACGTCAAGCCCGGCGACCGCGTCGCCGTCGATCCGAACATCTACTGCGGCCAGTGCGAGTTCTGCCTCACCCAGCGTCCGGAGCTGTGCGACCACCTGTCCGCCGTCGGCGTGACCCGTGATGGCGGCCTCGCCGAGCAGTTCACCGCCCCGGCCACCGTCGTCTACAAGCTGCCGGACAACGTCTCCCTCAAGGACGCCGCCGCCATCGAGCCGATCTCCTGCGCCGTGCACGGCGTCGACCTGCTCAAGCTCAAGCCCTACCAGAAGGCCCTCGTCATCGGCGACGGCTTCATGGGCCAGCTTTTCGCCCAGATCGTGCAGGCCTACGGTGTGCACCAGGTCGACCTCGCCGGCATCTTCGACGAGAAGCTCCAGCGCAACCAGGAGCTGTTCGGCGTGAAGAACATCTACAACACCACCCGCGAGGCCATCCCGGAAGGCGCCTACGACGTGATCATCGAGGCCGTCGGCCTGCCCCAGACCCAGGCCCAGGCCGTCGCCGCCGCCAACAAGGGCGCCCAGGTGCTCATGTTCGGCGTCGGCCCGCAGGAGGCTCACTTCGAGATGAACACCTACGACATCTACAAGAAGCAGCTGACCATCCAGGGCTCCTTCATCAACCCGCTCACCTTCAAGGACGCGATCAGCCTGCTGGAATCCGGCAAGATGAACGTCGACCCGCTCATCAGCCACGAGCTCGAGCTCGAAGAGGTCCAGGACTTCCTCGACGGCAAGATCAAGGGCGTCTCCAAGGCCGTCGTCAAGCTCGCCCACTGAGTCCCGCAGCCGTGGCTCCGCTCCGGTCGGCGGGGCCGAGACCCGTCTTCGCCCCCGCTGGCGGGGGCTCCCGGCGGAGCCGGGTGGGGGGGGCGCGTCGGCGGGGCTCGGCAAGGACGTGGATTCCTGTCCTCGCCCCCGCTGGCGGGGGCTCCCGGCGGAGCCGGGTGGGGGTGGTCCGCGCGACTGTCCGCACTCGTCCGCAACCACCCTCCGGCGCTGCGCGCCACCTCTCGCCAGCGGGAGGGAGCCATAACGGCCCATTCACCCGCCGGCGTTGCGTGACTCCTCCGTCAGTGGGAGGGAGTCGTGGCTCCGCTCCGTTTCATAGACTTGGCCGCCGGTTTTCCCCTTTTTCCCGGCGGCCATTACACTCTTTGGTCATATACCGCCCCTTATCCGACAACGATGTTTATGTAGGGATTATTCATGATTCGCTTCTTCGAAAAGTTCGGCATCCCCCGCGTGCTGCTCCTCGGCTTCCTCGCCGTGGCCATCTTCATGACCGGCGACGGCTTCGAGCTCACCTTCCTGTCCAAGTACATGGTCGATCAGGGCTTCACCGCGGCGCAGGCGTCCGGTCTGGTCACCGTCTACGGCCTGTTCGCCGCACTCGGCGGTTGGACGGCCGGTGTGCTCGCCGAGATGTTCGGCGCTCGCCGCGTTATGATGTTCGGCGCCTGCTGGTGGATCGCCGTTCACCTGGTCTTCCTGGGACTCGCTTTGCCCAGCGGCATCTATCCGTTCATCCTCGCCGTCTACGCGGTGCGCGGCATCGGCTACCCGCTGTTCATCTACTCGTTCGTCGTGCTGATGGCGCAGTACATCACCCCCGCCCGTCTCGCCTCCGCCACCGGCTTCTTCTGGACCTGCTTCTCGCTGGGCATCGGCGTGTTCGGCGCGTATCTGCCGAGCTTCATCATGCCGCACTTCGGTGAGTACCGGACCTTCTGGTTCGCGCTGCCGTTCTCGATCGTCGGCACCATCATGTGCTTCCTGTTCGTGCCGAAGAACAAGGTCGTCAAGGGTGAGGGGCTGAGCACCAAGGAGAAGCTCAAGGAGCTCACCGACGGCGCCACCATCCTGTTCACCAACCGCAAGATCGCCATCTGCGCCATCATCCGCATCATCAACAACCTGCTGCTCTACGGCTTCCCGGTCATCATGCCGCTCTACCTGTGCACCACGAAGTACGGCGGCATCAACATCTTCAAGACCGAGGAGTGGATGCGCATCTGGGGCTTCGTGTTCGTCGTCACCCTGATCTTCAACACCTTCTGGGGTTGGTTCATGGACCGCTTCGGCTGGGTGTGGCCGATGCGCTGGTTCGGTTGCGGCGTGCTCGCCGTCGGCTCCGTCGCCTTCTACTACATCCCGCAGTGGTTCGGCGCGAACGCGCTGATGATGATCATCGCCTCCATCATCGTCGGCATCGGTACCTGCGCGTTCTCCTGCCTGCCGACCATCATGACGCTCGAAGCCCCCGGCAAGCAGGGTGCCGCCCTCTCCGCCTACAACCTGGCCGCGGGACTCACCACGTTCGTCGGTCCCGGCATCGCCACGGTCCTGCTGCCGTCGATCGGCATCGAAGGCATCTGCTGGACGTACGCGGCGCTGTACGTGGTGGCGCTGCTGCTCACCTGCACCCTGCACCCGAAGCAGCCCGGCTTCGACGAGAAGGGCCACCGCATCAAGGAAACGAAGACCGAGACGGCGGAGTCTGCGATCGCGGCCTGATCGGCAACGAAATACCAATGATTGATCATTCGGGCGGCATGGCGTCGGCCGCGCCGCCCGAATGACGGATTATCCTGAACCTGTCGAGACAATCGAATCAACCATCACCATTCAAAGGAGAATCATCATGGCCAAGAAGATGACCGAATTCACCACCGACTTCCAGCACTCCGGCATGATCGCCAAGGACCTGGATGAGACCATCAAGTTCTACACCGAGACGCTCGGCTTCGAACTCGCCGGCCTGTTCCACAACGGTGAGAACCGTTGCGCCTTCCTGCGCTACGGCCACCTGACCATCGAGACCTGGGAGGGTGATCCGGCCCCGCTGACCACCGGTGCGATCAACCACTGGGCGTTCGACGTTCCGGATATCGAGGCCGCGTGGGAGAACGCGAAGGAACTCGGTCTGGAGATCAAGGAGGATGAGATCCAGTCCATTCCGAGCTTCTGGGACAAGGGTATCCGCTACTTCAACGTCTTCGGCCCGAACCGCGAGACCCTCGAATTCTGCGAGATCGTCAAGTAACCCGCTCCGCCTCTCCATCCAACCAACAGTCTGCGCATGGCCGCCGCGTTCATCCGCGTCGGCCATGCGCATTCGTGCCTATGGAACGGATTGTGTCGCGTGGTGTTGTGGTGGTGTTGGTGGGCTGGTGTCTCCTCCCGTTGTCGCGTGGTGTCGCGTGGTGGTGTGTGGGTGTCGGTGGGTGGTTGTTGGTTGCGTGTTGGTGGTGTGTTGGGTCTTGTTTTCGACACGCCGGTGTTTTGGCTTGTTTCTGGGGTTTTTGGGGTGTTGTGTTGGGGTTGGTTTGCGTTGTGGTGGTTGGTGGTGTATGTTTGTCACTCGCTGCCGCTGAGCGGCTTGGTTCTTTCCTTGTTGGTTGGTTCCGGGGTTGTTCGGTGTGTGTGGTGGTTTGAGAACTCAAGAGTGTGTTGTACTACTTACTTCTTTATAGTCAATGATTGCCAGTCCGATGCCGGCTCCGGTTTTGCTGGAGTGCCCGAGGGGGTTTGAATGGTGTCGGGGTTTTTGTGCGAACCTCTTTCCTTATAAGGGGTTCCGTCTTTTTTCTTTTTCGGGAGTCATCTTTTCGGATGCTTTCTGCAAGTTTTTTTGTGGAGGGTTCGATTCTGGCTCAGGATGAACGCTGGCGGCGTGCTTAACACATGCAAGTCGAACGGGATCCTGCCAGCTTGCTGGTGGGTGAGAGTGGCGAACGGGTGAGTAATGCGTGACCGACCTGCCCCGTACTCCGGAATAGCTCCTGGAAACGGGTGGTAATGCCGGATGTTCCAGTTGATCGCATGGTTTTCTGGGAAAGGGTCTTACCGGTACGGGATGGGGTCGCGTCCTATCAGCTTGACGGTGGGGTGATGGCCTACCGTGGCTTCGACGGGTAGCCGGCCTGAGAGGGCGACCGGCCACATTGGGACTGAGATAC
>NZ_JBKEVG010000008.1:0-122112 GCF_056356955.1 Bifidobacterium sp. LH_419 | reverse complement strand
AGAAACGACTCGGGGGACACACCCCGGAGGAATTCCGGAACATGTCCCCCACAGCCTGATCAGGTACCCTTAATAAACCACGTCCAGCAATCGGGGCGCAGTTCAGTCAGAGGGAGCCTAGGAATTACCAGATGCGCACGCGCTCTTCCGGTGCGAGATACATCTCGTCGCCCGGCTTCACGTCGAAGGCCTTGTAGAACAGGTCCACGTTCCTCACGATGCCGTTGGTGCGGCACTCGGCGGGGGAGTGGGGGTCGATCTGGAGGTACTGTTCGGCGAGTTCGTCGCGGTTCTTGGTGCGCCAGATCGAGGCGTAGCTCAGGAAGAAGCGCTGCAGGCCGGTGAAGCCGTCGAGCTCCGGCGCAGTGTCGAGCGACGCCGAGATCGCCGCGGCGGAACCATCCTCGGGGCGGCCGGCGGCCTTGTCCAGCGCGAACGCATACGCCTTCAACGCGATGTTCACGCCGCCCAGATCGCCGATGTTCTCGCCGATCGTCAGCGCGCCGTTCACATGCGGGGCCTTATCCGGCTCGTCCGCGTACTTCTCGGCGAGCTGCTTCGGCACGAACGCGTTGTACTGCTCGATGAGCGCCTTCGTGCGCTGCTCGAAGTTCGCCTTGTCCTCCGCGGTCCACCAGTCGTTGAGCTTGCCGTCGCCGTCGTACTGCGCGCCCTGATCGTCGAATCCATGACCGATCTCATGGCCGATCACCGCGCCGATGCCGCCGTAGTTGGCCGCATCCTCCGCATCCGGGTCGAAGAACGGGGGTTGCAGGATCGCCGCCGGGAACACGATCACGTTCATCGTCGGCTCGTAGTAGGCGTTCACCGTCTGCGGGTTCATCAGCCACTCGTCCTTGTCGACCGGCTTGCCGGCCTTGCCCAGCTCGTAGCCCATCACGTACAGGGCCACGGCCTTCATGTTGTCGGCGAACACCGCATCTTCGTGCACGTCCAGCGCCGCATAGTCGCGCCAGTGGTTCGTGTAGCCGATCTTCGGCGTGAACTTGGAGAGCTTCTCCAACGCCTTCGCCTTGGTCTCCTCGCCCAGCCAATCCGAATTCCTAATCGACACGCGGTACGCGTCGATCAGGTTCGCGACCAGCTGCTCCATGCGGCGCTTCGAGCTTTCCGGGAAGTGGCGCTTCACATACTCGCGTCCCACGTCCTCGCCGCAGACGCCGTTGACCATGCTCACGCCGCGCTTCCAACGCGCGCGCTGCTGCTTCTGGCCGGACAACACCTTGCCGAAGAAGTCGAAGTTCGTCCTGTCGAACTCATGCGACAGGTAGGAGGCCGCGCCGACAATCATGTGGACGCGCGCCCACAGCTTGAGGTCCTCCAGGTCGGCGGCCTCCCAGAACGCGTCGAGTCCCGTCAGGAAGCTCGGCTCGTGCACGATCACGCGGCCGAAGATCGCGCGGAAGTCGAGCGGCTGCACGCTCGCCGCGGGCTTGGCGTCGTAGCCGGCCTGGCAGGCGTCGATCCACGCACCGATGTCGAAGTGCTTGAGCATCGCGGCCAGATCGGAGAAGTCGGTGGGATTGTAGGTCTTCACCGAGTCGCGCGTCGCCACGTTGTCCCAATGGTTCGCGGCGATGCGGGTCTCCACGTCGAGGAAGCGGCGGGCCATGTCGAGGGCGGCCTTGCTTGGCGTCGGAATCGGCGTTTCGTCGGTGTCGACGGCATCCTCGTCGGAGACGTCGCCGTGCGTCGGAATCTCGTCGTCGACGTTCGGATTGTCCTCGGCGGCCGGCGCGTAACCGGCGTTCACGAGCTGGGTGGCGACCATGCGCACATACGCCTCGCGCACCGGCGCGTAATGGTCCTCACGGTAGTACGCCTCATCCGGCAGCAGCAGACCGGCCTGCTCGATGTGCAGGATGTTGTGGTCCGGGTCGCCCGGATCGCCGTAGACGGCGACACCGAGGATGTCCGAGCCGCCCTCGGCATTGAGCTCGCCGAGCGCGCGCGTCATCCCGGCCTTGCTCGTCACGGCGTCGATGATGTCGAGCGCCGGGCGGATCGGCGCGATGCCGGCCGCCTCGATTGCCTCGGTATCGAGGAACGAACGGTACAGGGCGCGCGACTTCGCGGCCGGCGCAGGGGATGCCGCATCGCCGTTCGCGTCCTCGTCCTCGTCTTCGAGGATGTCGCGGATCTGGTTCTCCGCATCCTCGGCGAGCTTGTCGAACGAGCCGTAGCGGGAACGGTCGTCGGGCAGACGGTACGTGTCGATCCACGGACCGTTCACGTAACGGAACAGATCGTCGGAAGGCTTGACGACGCCGGAGAACGACGCCGGATCGATGCCGGACTTGCCGGCCACAGATGTTTCACTCATGCTCACCACAGTAGTCGTTCCTCCCGCCGGGGCTTCGGCGGGGTCTTGAGGCGGGAATTCAAGGCGGGGGCTCTCCCTCCGGCGCTGCGCGCCACCTCCCTCGTCAGAGGGAGGCAAGAGCGCGCGGGCCGGAGGCCGGCGGATGTCAGGCCTTGCCGAGCGGCTTGACGACGTCGGCTTGTCCGAGACGCGCAGAGGCGGCCTCAACGATCTCGTTCACGTTCTTCTTGTTCCTGCCGTGGTCGGCGAAACCGAAATCGAGCTTCGACGTGACCGTGACCCACGTGCGGCCGTCCTGGCCCTGCGTCACCTGCGCGACCGCCTTCTCACCCCACGAGGCGAGGCTGATGCCCTTGACGAAGGTGACCGTCCACGAACCCGGATCGACCGTGCCCGGCTTGAAGCCCTTCAACGACTGGCTCAACTGGGCGAACGCGTCGAACACCTCCTTCGGCTGCTGCGTGAACGCCACCGTGATCGACTTACCTGCTCCCCATCCCATGAGACACGCTCCTTCGTCTTTGTCGTTGCCGCACCGACTTCGTGCGTACCTTCACTATCCCATGGGACTACGTACCGGCGGGGATGCAGGCCGGTACGGAAGGTGAACAGCAGATGAAGCCTTGGGACGCCTGTTACAGGAGGACGATCTGGCGGTTGAGGATCGCGTCGTTGTTCTTCGTCGGCACCGTCTTCCAATCGATGTCACCGAAATCGCCATGGCCCGCGTGACGGTCCACGTACTTGCGCATCCACTCGAAGCACTGCTGCGTCTGAATCGCGTCGCTCAACGCGCGATGCTCCTCGTTCTCGGCGATGTCGAAGCGCTGGATCAGATCAAGCAGACGGTGATGACGCTCGCGCGCGAACAGCGCGCGGCTGATCTGCATCGTATCGAAATCCACGCAGGAGAACGGGCTGTCCAGCACCTTGCGGGCGTTCCAGTCGAGGAAGCTCAGATCGAAGCGGATGTTGTGGCCGATCAGCGGCTCCGCCACGGCGACGCCGGACGCGTTGCCGGATGCGGTGTTCTCCGAGCTGTCATCCGCGCCCTGCGCGAGCCAGGCGACGAACTCGGGCAGTACATGGTCGATCGGGTCGAGGCCGGCGACCATGTCGTCGGTGATGCCGGTGAGCTTCACCACCGCCGCCGGAATCGGGCGCAACGGGTTCACCAGACGCTGGAAACGGTCCACGATGCGACGGTCGCGCACACGCACCGCGCCGATCTCCGTGATCGCGCAGCTGTTCGGGTAGAAACCGGTCGTCTCCAAGTCGAGCGCCACGTAATCGGACGGGAAGCCCGCCACACGGGAGGAGGCGACGGTTTCGAGATCGGACTGCTGGTCGGAAACGGTGGTGCCGGAAACGGTCACGGCTGCTCCTTACTCACAAGGTCGTATTCATCAAGTCGTATGCACTGGGCAGGCCGTTCACGTCATCACGCACGCCTGCACAGTCGTGGGCCATCCATCAACTAACGGCCCGTCATGCGCACTCTATGGTAGACGAGCCACCGGGACACGGAACATCCGCACCGGTTCGCGTCGGTGCCGCGTGTCGCGGAGGTCGTCGCCGCCGGCTTATGCGGCTTATGCGGCTTATGCGTCGAATGTGCACGGTTCAAGACATAACCTGTATGGTTCTGGCCGCAACGTGCATGATTTCGGGGGCTTTGTGCAGGTCGTCGGGACGAATGTGTGGGGTGCGGCGCTGAAGAACGCCGTATTGGTGGGGAATTCGTCCATGCAAAAGCCTGGAATTCCGCCAGTCTGGATTTCGTCTGCCGATGCGCGGGCACCGCTCTTCAGCACCACACCATGCAGGTTGCCTCCATCGGTCTACACGTTCGCCACGGAATCATGCACGTTCGTGCCGAAACCATGCAGGTTGGCCCCTCGACCATGCACATTCGCCTCTGAACCATACACATTATCCAGCGCTATCCGGGCCGTATGGCCTCGACGGCAGGCACCGTGATGCGATGGCTCCTATAGTTGGAATGTCGCACCGCCGTCACCGGCGGCATGCGACGCGCAAACGGAGACGGCCAAGGCGAAAGGCGGGCAATGAAACGGATTGTGGCGGGAATCGTGGCGCATGTGGACGCCGGCAAGACCACACTCTCCGAAGCGCTGCTCTACCGCACCGGCGAGATCCGCAAACTCGGCCGCGTCGACCACGGCGACGCCTTCCTCGACACCGACAGTCTCGAAAAAGCGCGCGGCATCACCATCTCCGCGCATCAGGCGCTCGTCGACTACGGCGACCTGCAACTCACCCTGCTCGACACCCCCGGCCACGTCGACTTCGCCGCCGAAACCGAACGCGTGCTGCGCGCACTCGACTACGCGATTCTCGTCGTCTCCGGCACCGACGGCGTACAAGGCCACACCGAAACCCTCTGGCGGCTCCTCGCCCGCTACCACGTGCCCACGTTCATCTTCGTCAACAAATGCGACGCCGCCGGATTCGACCGCGACACGGCGCTTGCCGATCTGCGCCGCCGGCTCGGCGACGGCGTGTACCCGCTGCCGTTGCCCGGGGCGGATGGCGGCGACTCCGCCGGCGACGGCGATTCCGGCGGTGTTCCGGATGGTGTCCCCGCTGGCGTTCCCGACACCACCCCCATCGACCTCGGCGACGTCGCCGAGGACATCGCCACGCTCGACGAGTCCGCGATGGACGAATACCTCGAGACCGGCACACTGACCGTCGGCACGTTGCGCGGCATGATCGCGCGGCGCGAGCTGTTCCCCGTGAGCTTCGGCTCCGCGTTGAAGCTCGACGGCGTGAAGGAGCTCCTCGACTCGCTCGACGCGTACACGCGCGAGACCGCGTGGCCGGACGCGTTCGGCGCGCGCGTGTTCAAGATCTCGCATGATGACAAGCACAACCGGCTCACCTGGCTGCGCGTGACCGGCGGCACGCTCAAGGCCAAGTCGATGGTCGCGCTCGGCGATGGCGACGGTGATGGTGACCATGGCGGCGCGGCCGATTCCACTCCCGAGAAGATCGACCAGGTGCGCGTCTACAACGGCGCGCGCTTCGAGATTGCCACCGAACTGCCGGCCGGCGCGGTGTGCGCGGTCACCGGTCTCGAACGCACGTTTCCCGGTGCCGGGCTCGGCGCGGAACCGGCGGCGGGCAGCCCCGAGATGCAGCCGGTCCTCACCTACACGGTCCTGCCGCCGGACGCCGCCGGCGACGGCAAAACGGCTGGTGCCACTGGTACCGTCGGTGCGGCCGCCGCGGACGAGGAGAGGGACGCCAAGGACGTCGCCAATCCCGCCGCCGCGACCTCGCGTTTCGACGACCTCACCCTGCACAAGGTGATCGCCGCGCTACGCGAACTCGAGGACGAGGACCCGCTGCTCCACGTCGTGTGGGTGGAGCGCCTGCAGGAGCTCCACGTGCAGCTGATGGGCGCCGTGCAGCTCGAGATCATCCAGCAGACCCTGCACGACCGGTTCGGTCTCGACGTGGCGTTCGGCCCCGGTTCAATCCTCTACCGCGAGACCATCACCAAGCCCATCGAAGGCGTCGGCCATTTCGAACCGCTGCGCCATTACGCGGAGGCGCACATCCTGCTCGAACCGGGCGAGCCGGGCAGCGGCATCACGGTGGCGTCCGCGTTGAGCGTCAACGAGCTCGACCGCAACTGGCAGCGGCTCATCCTCACGCATCTGACCGAACGCGAGCACTTGGGCGTGCTCACCGGCTCGCCGCTTGCGGACGTGAAGATGACGCTCGTCGCCGCCCGTGCGCACCTGAAGCACACGGAGGGCGGCGACTTCCGGCAGGCCACCTACCGTGCGATCCGGCAGGGGCTGATGGAGGCGCGCGCCGGCGTGACCGGCCGTCCGGTCATCGGCGAGGATACGGCGCGGCCCGCATACGAGCCGCCGGAGGAGGACGAAACGGACGGCGGCGAGAACGGCAAGACCCGCGGCGATTCCGGTGCGAAGACGAACGAGGCGACGGCCGGCGACCGCGACGTCGTCGCCATGGTGAAGTCCGTCGCCGCCGACCCGGGCAACTGCGTGCTGCTGGAACCGTGGTACCGGTTCCGTCTCGAAGTGCCGTCCGACATGATCGGGCGCGCGATGGCCGACATCCAGCGCATGTCCGGCACGTTCGAGGCGCCCGCGGATGACGGCGACTATGCGGTCGTCGAAGGCGAGGCGCCAGTGAGCGAGATGCGCGACTACGCGATGGACGTGAACGCGTACACGCATGGCCGCGGGAGGTTCTCCGCGACGTTCGGCGGCTACAAGCCGTGCCATGACGCGGCGCGCGTGATCGAGGAGACCGCGTACGATCCGGAATCCAACTTGGAGAACACGCCCGATTCGGTGTTCTGCGCGCACGGCGCCGGCTACCCGGTCAAATGGTACAAGGTGCCGGAATTCGCCCACGTCGACTATGCGACTTCCCTGTAGACCCCTTTAGACCCCTTTCAGGATTCCTTGTCAGGCTCCCGCACTACCAGATCTGCGGCCGCACGAACCCGTGCCGCTCGAGGAACCGCTGCACGTCGCGCAGCTCGTCCATGTTGATGGAATGTGCCATGCCCGGGTACACGTGCTCGTCGAGCGTGCCGTGCGTGCGCCAGAACGCGCTCATCGCCGCCACATCCGACTTGGGGAAGATGTCGTCGATCGCGCCATGGCCGTAGAAGACCGGCGGCTTCGCATCCGCACCCGCGCCCGCGAGCGTCGCGTCGCCGGGCAGGTCGCCGGGGGCGAGCCAGCCGGAGAAGCTGACGGCCGCCGCATAGCGCGCCGGGTCGAAGCGGAGCATGTGCGCGGCGAGCAGGCCGCCCTGCGAGAAGCCCATCGTGACGACCGTGCGGTCGGCGGGGATGTTCTCGTGCACCCAGTCGTCGATCGCCTGCGCCGCCTCCTTTGCCTGACGGGTCAGGGATTCGCCTTCCGGCACGCCCTCGTGCGCCCAGTCGCCGAACCAGGTGCCGCCCATGCCGTAGGGGATTGGGGCCCTCAGGCTTGCGTAGTCGGCGGAACCCGCGCCGCAGTAGCGCAGCAGGTCGGGCAGATCGTATTCGTTGGACCCCCATCCGTGCAGCAGCACGAACACGGGGGAGTCGGAGGAACCGTTCAGACGCGTCAAAGCCTTCGTGATCTTCATGCCTCCCAGTGTAGGCCGGGATGCCAGCGCGATAACAACCGCGATAACACCCCATAAGGAAGGCGTATAGCAACGCCGTATGTTTTCCGGACGACGTTGGTTATGCTCGGTACCAGCCGCATGGGGAACGGCCTCATGCCGATGCCGGTCGCGATACGCGCAAGCGATACGCGACACGGCGATACGCAACACGCAACACGCAACACGATAGGGGGTGCGCAATGACCAGGTTCAACACTCAGCTCGTCCACGGACTGCCGCTCGGAGACAACTCCACCGGAGCCGTGAACCCGCCGATCTACAACTCCACGACATATGCCTTTGAGAAGGTCGAGTCCATGCCCCGCTATGATTACGCGCGCAGCGGCAACCCGACCCGCGAGTTCCTGGAGAACCAGATCGCGCAGCTCGAGCACGGCACGCGCGGTTTCGCGTTCGCGTCCGGCCTGGCCGCCATCCACGCCGTGCTGAGCGTGTTCAAGCCGGGCGACCGCATCGTCGTCGGCAAGAACATCTACGGCGGCACCTATTCGATGTTCCACGAGTACTTCGCCGACCGTGGCCTCGAGTTCGTCACGGCCGACACGCATGACTACAAGGCGCTGGAGAAGGCGATCGCCGGCGACGTCGCGGAGGGCCGCGAAGCCGCGAAGGCCGTCTACTTCGAAGTGCTCACCAACCCGCTGCTCGACGTGAACGACGTGCGCGGCATCGCGAACATCGCGCACCGCTACGGCACGAAGGTGATCGTCGACAACACGTTCGTCACCCCGTACCTGCAGCGTCCGCTCGATCTGGGCGCCGACGTGGTCCTCCACTCCGCCACCAAGTATCTCGCCGGCCATTCCGATGTGAACGCGGGCCTCGTGGTCACGCTCGGCGAGAAGATCGGCCAGCAGATCTACTTCGCGCAGAACCGTTTCGGCGGCGTGCTCGCGCCGGCCGAATGCGACGCGGTGCGTCGCGGCATCCAGACGCTCGCCCTGCGCATGGACCGTCAGCAGGCGAACGCGAAGGCCATCGCCCAGTACCTGCTCGCGCATCCGCTCGTGAAGACCGTCCACTACCCGGGGCTTCCCGGCAACGAGGCGGAGCTCGCCGCCAAGGGCCTCAAGGGTGCGGGCGGCGTCCTGAGCTTCGAGGTCGTGCCGGGCGTCGATCCGGCCGACGTGCTCGACAACCTGCACATCTTCCGTCTGGCCGTCTCGCTCGGCGCGGTCGAAAGCCTCGCGGAGCTTCCGTGTCGCATGACGCATTTCGAACTGCCGCGTGAGGAGCGTCTCAAGGTCGGCATCACCGACGAGCTGGTGCGCCTGTCCGTCGGCATCGAGGATGCGGCCGACCTGATTGAGGATCTCGGCCAGGCGTTCGACATCGCCTACGACCGTTACATCAAGCGTCACGCCGGCGCCGACGTCTTCAGCGAACTCACCGCCGGCGTGCTCGCGTAAGGCTCGCGTAAAACCTGTCTAAGGCCTGCGTAAGACCCGCCTGATTCCTCAGATTAGCCCATCCTCCTCAAGCGCGGCCGCCATGCGGTCGAACGCCTCGACGAGCAGCGGGCGCGGCATCGCGACGTTGAACCGCACGCAGCCGCGCCCGGCCTTGCCGCATTCGCGCCCGTCGGTGAGCGCCACGTGCGCGCGCTCCAGGAAATACCCCGCCGGGTCGTCGAGCCCGAGCGGCGTGAAGTCGAGCCACGCGATGTACGTGCCCTGCGGCCGCGCATACCGCACCGCCGAGAGACGCCCGCGCATCGCGGCATCGACCACGTCGAAATTGCCCTTCAGATAATCGAGCACGCCGTCCAGCCACGCCGAGCCGCCGTCGTAGGCGGCGACCGCCGCGAACGCGCCAATCGTGGCCGTCTGATGCTCGGACATCTCCGCGTCGCGGAGCCACATCTCCATATCCGCCGGATTCGTGAGGATCACCTGCGCGCATTTCGTGCCGGCGATGTTGAACGCCTTCGAAGCGCTCGTCGCCGTGAACGCCTGCATCGCCGTGCGTTCGTCGATCGACGCGAACGGCACGTGCCGCGCGCCATCGTAGACGAACGGCGCATGGATCTCGTCGGAGAAGATACGCACGTCGTACCGCTCGGCGAGCGCGGACAGCCGCAGCATCTCGTCGCGCGTCAGCACCTTGCCGATTGGATTATGCGGGTTGCACAGCACGAATGCGTGGCAGCCGCCCGCGAACGCGCGTTCGATCGCGTCGAAGTCGAACAGCCATCCCGCGCCGCTGCCGTCGCCGCCGTCCTCGCCGTCGCGCAGCATCGGAATCTCGATCACGTCGACGCCGCACAGTCCCGGCACGCTCAGGAACGGCATGTACGCGGGCGTCGGCACAACGATCGAGCTGCCCTCGCCGACGATCTCGTTCAGGAAGACCTCGTACGCCTCCATCACGTCCGGCACGGTGCGGATGACCGCCGGGTCGACGGTCCAGTCGTAACGCAGCTGCCATGCGGCGCACGCGCGCGCCACCTCGCGCTTCAACGGGTCCGACAGGTAGCCGGTCGCGCCGCGCGTCGCCGCGTCGGCGATCGCGCGTGCGACGCACGGCGCGAGACCGAAGTCCATTTCCGCGATGAACGCGCCAATCGCGCCCGGGAACCGCGTCCACTTGTCCGAGCCGATGCGCACGAGGTCGTCCGCCGTGAGCGCATCGATCGCCGCCGCGTCGAACGCCGGCGTGGCGGCGCCGCACGTGCGTGCGCGCGCGCCGCAGCCGGCGGTTTCGGTGATGATGGTCTCGTCGATGATGGTGCCAGTCATGCTCATGGCGTCCATTGTCCGCGCGACGGCATCGCCGCTCAACGCCGCGGCACCACGAAATCGTGATGGCGTCCGTCCATTTGCTTATCGCGACGGACGCGGCGAGGCGGCGGCCATGCCGCGCCGCCGTCGCCGCGACGTCACTGCGCGGTCAGATACGTGACCGCCGTACGCTGCATCTCGCGCACCAACGCGTCCACCGCCGGACGATGGTCGCCGGCGCGCGTCACCACGCCCACCTCGCGCGTCGCGTAATCGTCGGCGATCGGGCAGGCGACCAGGTCCTCGCCCAGATTGATGTGCGTGTCCAGTTCGGGCACGAGCGAGACGCCCATGCCCACTTCGACCAGATTCTGCGTCGCCCAGTAGTCGTCCGTCGCGTGGACGACGTCCGGCGTGAAGCCGGCGCGCGAGGCGAGTTTGACGAGATTCGCGCGGCAGGTCGGGCAACCGGCGATCCATGACTCGTCCTTCGCGGCCGCCAGCGAGACCGGCTTGTGGTCCTCCTCGTAGCGGCGCGCCACGTCGCTCGACCGGCGCACGAGCAGACGCAGCGGATCCGAGCCGAGCGAATGGAACGTGAGATCGTCGCCCAACGGGAGGAACGACGGGATGGAACTGTAGCGGAACACGGCCGCCGCGTCCGCCTTGCCGCGCGACACCTGCACGATCGCCTCCGGCGGCTCCATCTGCGTGAGACTCAGCTTCACGTCGGTGAACATGCCCAGCTTGACCACCGTGCGCGCCGCGATCGTCGAACAGATCGACGGCGGGGCGATCAGCGACAGGTGCGAGTAGCGGCGCTCGCGGTAGTCCTCGAGTTCGCGCGAGGCGTGTTCGAGCCGTTCCGCGATCGACTCGCCGTGACGGGCGAGCATCGCGCCCGTGGCCGTCAGCCGCACGCCGTGCGACGTGCGCTCCACCAGCGTCGTGCCGCACTGCGTCTCCAGCTTCTTGACCTGCTGGCTGATCGCCGGCTGCGACCAGCCGAGCGCCTTCGCCGTGGCCGAGAACGAACCGTAGCGTTCGATCTGCCACAGGGTGACCAGCGACTGCGGGTTCAGTTCCGTCATAAGCGACTCGATTCGTTGAGGGTGGGTGGATGATGCGGTGCGTGGAATGGGTGATGCCGTCGGCTAGTTTTCGTTCGTCAGATAGGTGCGTGCGGAAATGAACGAGGCGTGCTTCCCTCGGAAATCCACATCTCCACGATAGACCACGGAACGCTGTTCCGGCGGGATGCCGAGTCCGTCTCCCACGGGCGTGAGGTTCTTGCAGAAATCGTCGCGAGCCGTCTGTCCGGATTTGATTTCGATGAGCCGCGGATGCAGGGCGTCGGTCATGTCCATGAGGTCGATCTCCACGCCGTTGGCGTCGCGGTAGAAGAACAGGCGAGGCTCCTTGTCCGCGTTGAAGTACCGTTTGATGGTCTCCCCGATGATGAGGTTCTCGAACACTTCGCCGCGCTGTGGATGATGGATGAGCGTCTCCGCGCTGTCGATGCCGAGCAGGTAATTCAGCAGTCCGGTGTCGTGGAAGTAGAGTTTCGGCGTCTTGATCAGACGTTTGCGCGCGTTCGACGCGTATGGTGCTAGCAGGAAAACGATGTAGCTGGATGTGAGAATGGATAGCCACGCCTTCGCGGTTTTACTGCTGACACCGGCTTCCGCCCCCAGTTTGCTGAAATTGACGAGCTGACCGGCGCTCTGCGCGCACAGGCGCAGAAACGTACGGAACGATTGCAGGTTGCGTACGTCGAGGATATCCGCCACGTCGCGCTGTATGTAGGTGGTGATGTAGCTGCGGTAATACACGGATTCGGGGATGTCCACCTCGTACAGGTGAGGGTATCCGCCGCGGAACATGAACGCGTCGACGGTAAGCGAGGGGTTGTCCTGAGTGGCTTCGGCATAGCTCAACGGCAGCAGCTGCATGATGCCGACCCTGCCGGCCAGTGATTCGTCCACATGCTTGAGCATGAGAAAATTCTGGGAACCGGACAGGAGATATTGGCCCATGTCATGTCGTTCATCGGATGCGGCCTGAATCTCCGAGAACAGGTCGGGAGCGTATTGCGCTTTGTCGATGAACAGATGCGAGGGGCGGGATCGGATGAATCCCACCGGATCCTCCTGTGCGCCTGTCCGGATGTTCCTGGTCTCCAGATTGAGATAGTCGTAATCGGGGAACGCATGGCGGAGCAGCGTGGATTTGCCGCTTTGCCTTGGGCCCATGACCGATACCACGGGGAACCATGTCGCCATCTGGCGGGCGCGTGCCGTAAGCGTGCGTGGGATCATCGCTGATGCCTTTCCTGCAGGTTCGTCGATCGCCGAGAATGGATATGTAGATTCGGAAGTAGGACTTATGATAATCGGGAAGTGGGACTTATGATAATCAGGAAGTGGGATTGCTGATGATTCATCAGTGGAAAGCATGCGGATTCATCAGTGGGCCGATGAAGGCGAAGATCTCGTCCAGCACGGCGCGGCTCCAGAAGTCGTTCTCGTGTTCGGCGCCGTCGACGAGGACGAGCCGCGCATCGTAGCCGTGGGTGACGAGGCGGTCGCGCATCTTCACCGACTGACGGTAGGGGACGACGGTGTCGCCCGTGCCGTGCAGCAGCAGCGTCGGCGGGTAATCGCGGCCGTCCTCCACCTGCAGGAACGGACTCATCGCGGCGGCGCGCTCACGCACCTCGTCGGTGATGCCGGTGGCGGGCGTCGCGCCCACGACGGCGGCGAACGGGCCGAAATAGTAGAGGCGGAACGGGTCGTCCTCGTGGCCGAACGCTTCGACTGCCTCCGTCAGGTCCGTGGGCGGGAAGCAGCTGACCACGAAATCCACGGCGTCGCTTTCGTCCGGCCAGGTGCCGTCCTCATAGCGCGGATCGTTCGCGGTCATGCCGACCAGCAGCGCCGTGTTGCCGCCCGACGACGTGCCCCAGATGCCGAGTCGGTCCGGGTCGACGTGCCATTGCGCGGCATTCGCGCGCAGATAGCGGATCGCCGATTTCACGTCCTCGAGATATGCGGGGAACACGTGCTCCGGATTGCGCGAGGCGTTGCGATGGTTCACCGTGGCGACCACGTAGCCTTCACGCGCGAGCTCGGCGAGCTGCGGCAGCTCGTAGTCGCGGTCCGGCGTGGTCCACGCGCTGCCCTGCACGAACACGACGGCGGGGTAGCGGCGGTCGTCACCCTCGCCGAACGTCTGCGGCGCGATGATGTCCATGACGAGATCGTCCGATCCGGTCTTGTATGCGACATTGCGTGTGACGCGAGCGAGTCCCAGCCGTTGCGGGTTCGCGGGAATGTGGACGGTGGGTGCGGTTTGCGCGGTGGGTTGCGACGGGAGAGAAGCGGTTTGCGATGATACGTTTTGCGATGATGCGGTCGGCATAGGATGCGCAGCTTTCGGTCGGAGTGGGTTGGGTGATGGGAAAGAGGTACGGATTGCTGCCCATGGTAGGCGACGCACAGCCGCCGTTCCCGTAACGGTTCATAAAGGATGGATATAGCAGGGATAGCCGTTCATAAGGAGGTCGTATAGCCACGCCGTGTTTTCGTCGATTCCGGCATGGTAGTTTCTAGGTACACGCGGAAAACGTGTGGAAATACGAGGATTCCGACCGGTGGGGGAACATCCGGGCGGAATCACGAATCAGGGGGGCACCATGGAAGGTACGAACCGTATCGGCATATTCGCCATACCACGTCGCACTGTACGAATGTGATGGCCTGCGGCCAAGGATTCAGCTAGGCCGCGGGCGGTAAACCAATCAATCTTCAAGCATGGAACGGGATTCCCGGCAATAGGGGAGCCGGAATGACCATTCCCATTCCGTGTGCGGGAACCGGCATCGTGAGAAGGGGATTCACACGACGATTCCGATTCCCATTCCAGCCGTGTACGCTACAAGGCCCTGCGTGAGCCATATCTCCAGGGCCTTGGCGTGGGGAGCAGTGGACCATGTTCGGTTTATCCCAAAACAGTGATGTCGAGCGTCATGGTCGATTTGTCCAACTGCTGACAAGGTAGACGTCAGGTTGGCTTATAAGGGGGACACCGACCTTGCCGGGGAGCAGAGATACCGTTCTAATCTCTTTCAGGTAAGCGAAACCGGATGCTCTGGAGATAAGCTTGCGACTTCGGTAATCGGAAGTAATTAATTGGAGCGGCTCGTCTATTCATATGGAACGGCCTCCGTTGCAGAGAGACATCTGCATTCGTCATGCTTGAACACAGATGTCTTGACGTTCAGTCGCCAGAGCCAATCAATTCCACCATAGCGACAAACCTTCGTTTATAGCGCGTCATAACGTCGGCCGATAAGGGCTTGAATCCTATTGGGCGACGTTATGACGCGCTATTGGCGTTAGGGATTCCAACGCCTGACGAACCGCGCGACGACGTGCATAACCGATGCTTATGTCTTGCCCTAATCAACGGTGATAGAAAACCCGTGGTGGGCGCTTCCGATGCCGTGTATAAACGAAAACAACGTTGGGGAGATCGGGAAACCACAAGTGGAAGACCCCCGCGCAGCACACATGAAACGTCATTGGACACGTCGCATCACGATCGTCGTATCGGACTGCATCGGGGAAGAGAAGGACAAACAGGCATGAGCGTCGCACAATCTGTTCAGCTGGACGGGGTCTCTCCGGCCGTCCGGCGCGAAAGCCGCAGCGAGAGGTCGACGAGGGCGCTGTGCTTCCTGCGCTTCGTCGGCGCGCGTCTCGCCCAGGCGGTGTTCGTCGTCTGGAGCGCCGTCACCCTCGCGTTCGCGGCCATCCATCTCGCTCCGGGCGATATCGTCGATTCGCTGTTGAGCGAGGCTCAGAAGAACAATGTGGAACTGCGCATGAAGGTCGTGCAGGACTGGGGATTGGATAAGCCCGTCATCGTGCAGTACGTCGGTTACCTATGGCGTCTGCTCCACGGCGATCTGGGCGTATCCTACGCGCAGAAGAAAAGCGTGAACGCGATCTTTGCAGACCAGTTCCCGGCCACCCTGCAACTCGCCCTGACCGCTTTCGTCATCGCCGTGGTCGTGGCGTTGCTCGGCTCCCTGCTTGTCAACGGACGCTTCGGTGGTTTCGGCTCCTCCCTGTACAAGGGATTCGAGCTGACGCTCCTGTCCACGCCGCCGTTCTGGTTCGGCATCCTGTTGCTGTCGATCTTCTCCTTCCGTCTCGGTTGGTTCCCGGTCGCCGGTGATACCGGCATCCGTTCGCTCATCCTGCCGGCGCTGGCCATCGGCATCCCGGTCGGCGGCAATCTGTCGCAGATTCTGCGCCAGGGCATCGAGAAGAGCTCGGAACAGCCCTATACCGTCACCGCACGCTCCCGTGGCCTGTCTCCGATGGCGATTCGCATCCATCACTCGCTGCGCCATGCCAGCATTCCCGCGCTCACTGTGGGCGGCATGATGTTCGGCGGCCTGCTCGGCGGCGCCGTCATCACCGAACAGGTCTTCGGTCGTCCCGGCCTCGGTCAGATCGCCGTCAACGCGATCAACACCAAGGATCTTCCGGTGCTGCTGGCCGTCGTGTTCGTCACCTCGCTCGTGTTCGTCACGGCCTCCACATTGCTGGATGTGCTGTACTACATCGTCGATCCCCGTCTCAAGGTCATTCGTTCAGGAGAGCAGTCATGACGCAAAGCAACGCCAATGTCATCGATTCCAAAGTCTTCCAGTCGCTCGTCTATGAAAAGGAGCGCGTCGCGTCGGTCTCCCGCACTGCGTCCGCCTCACGTACCGCGGCCATCGCCCGTGTGCTCAAGTCCGTCAGGCGTGTGCACATCGGCACGTTGCTGGCCGGACTCTATGTCGCACTGATCGCGCTCATGGTCATCGCGCCCGGTCTCTTCACGAAGGCCGATCCGCTGGAGAACGACCTGCTGTCCGTCAACCAGGCGCCGTCGGCCGCCCACTGGGCCGGCACCGACTATCTGGGACGTGACCTGTTCGCCAGAATCATCTATGGTGCCCGCTACTCCGTCGGCATCGGTCTGGCGGTCACGGTGTTCGCCCTGGCGTTCGGCATCCTCTTCGGTGTGCTGGCGGGCACCAGCCGCTCCCGGTTTGTCGATGCCGTCGTCATGCGCGGCGTCGATATCCTCTCCTCCTTCCCGTCGGTCCTGCTGGCTCTGGTCATCGTGGGCATCACCGGCGCCGGCGTGCAGAACCTGATTCTGGCCCTCGGCATCGGAGCCATCCCCTCATTGACACGACTGATTCGCGCGGAGACGAAGAAGGTGCTCACCTCCGAATACGTCCAGCAGAGCAAGACCTTCGGTCTGTCCAGGACCACTATTCTTCTGCGTCACGTGTTGCCCAACTCTCTGGGAGTCATCCCGTACATGGTCACGATGAGCGTCGGCGAAGCGATCATTGGCGTCTCCGGCCTGAGCTTCCTCGGCGTCGGTCCGCAGCCGCCCACCCCGGAATGGGGCACCATCATCGCCGAATCGCGCAACTATCTCAACGCCGCTTGGTGGACCGGTGTCTTCCCGGGCATCGTGCTGGTGCTCGCCGTGATCTCGTTCACCGTGCTGGGCCAGGCCTGGCAGGCCAAGTTCGAAAGGAGGAGCCGATGACCGCGACCGCAACGGCTGTAAAAACCGCAACGACCGTCAAGGCGGATGCCTCCGCTCCTCTGGTACGTGTGCGCAATCTCAACGTCGGCTTCGATGGTGACGAGGGATTCAAGAAGGTCGTCAACGACGTCTCCTTCACGATTCACCCCGGTGAGGCGGTCGGCCTCGTCGGTGAATCCGGTTCGGGCAAATCGGTCACCGTGCGCACGCTGCTTGGTCTGTTCGATCGAGGCGAGCGTCTCAATGCCGAAGAGTTCGAGCTGTTCGGCAAGCCGTCGCTCGGCAATACCGAGAAGGATTGGCGTGCCATCCGCGGCGAGAAGATCGGTTTCGTGCTGCAGGATGCGCTCACCTCCCTCGATCCGCTCAAGACCATCGGATATCAGGTCGACGAGGCGCTGAAAGTCCATGGTTCCGCATCCAAGACCGAGCGCGACCATGAGGTCTCCACATTGCTGTCCGAGGTGGGCATTCCCGAGCCGGATATCCGCCGTGACCAGTATCCGCACGAGCTTTCCGGCGGCCTGCGCCAGCGCGCGCTCATCGCCGGCTCCATCGCCAACTCGCCGTCCCTGATCATCGCCGACGAGCCCACCACCGCGTTGGACGTCACCGTGCAGCAGCAGGTGCTCCAGCTCCTGCGCGACCGCAAGGACTCCGGCAACGCCCTGTTGCTCGTCTCGCACGATCTGGCCGTCGTGGCCTCCGTGTGCGACCGCATCCTGGTCATGAGGCACGGCGAATTGGTCGAATCCGGCACGTCGGATCAGATTCTCAACCATCCGAAGACCGAATACACCAAGCTGCTGCTGGCCGCGGTGCCGTCCGCCCGCTCGCGTGGGCGTCGACTTTCCAGCATCGAGCATGAGCCGTTGCCTGCCAGGAACGTCGATCTCGACCATGTGGTGCTTCGGGGCGAACATATCCACAAGACGTATGCCGGTCGCCACAGCGGCGTCGTCACAGCCGTGAACGACGCGACGATTGATCTGCACCGTGGAGAGACGCTCGGCATCGTCGGCGAATCCGGCTCCGGCAAGAGCACCTTGGCCCGCATTCTGGCCGGTCTGATCGAGCCGGATTCCGGAACCGTGGAATTGGACGGCGAAGCGTGGTCTCCGCTCCCCGAACGTCGCAGGAGGAGCCGCAGGCGTGACATTCAGGTCATCTCGCAGGACCCGATTTCCTCGTTCGATCCCCGTTATAGCGTCGGCAAGATCATCGCCGAACCACTCAAGGCGTTGAAGACGTACGACCGCAAGCAGATTCGCGAACGCATCGATGATCTGCTCGACCTGGTCCAGTTGCCCCGCACCGTCATCGACCGCAACCCCCGCCAGCTTTCCGGTGGACAGCGTCAGAGGGTGGCCATCGCCCGCGCGTTGGCGACGGACCCCAAAGTGCTGATCGCGGATGAGGCCGTCTCTGCGCTCGACGTGTCCATTCAGGCGCAGATTCTCGATCTGCTCGCCGACATCCAGTCCAAGACGCAGGTGAGCATCCTGTTCATCTCCCACGATCTGGGCGTCATCCATCACATCTCGGATGCCGTCGTCGTGATGAAGAACGGCGTGATCGTTGAACAAGGCGATCCCGACCGGGTGTTCACCCATCCCGAGCATCCGTACACGAAGAGGCTGCTCGCTGCGCTACCGACCGTTCCGGTCCAAGGCGGGGAGCGAATGCCGGAAACGGCTGCCGACTGATTGACATTGCCGGCCCCGCAAGGGGCCGGGCCCACTTGATTCCCATCACTTCGACGATGCCGATTCCCGGCACCGTTTCCACCGTCTTTTCATATCTTCTTCGAATCGTTTCGTAGATTCTTGTTTTTCCATTTTTGCTTTTCGCAACACACAGAGAGGGGAACCCATATGTTCATCAACCGCATCAACCGATTGAGGACCGCGGCGGTGGCCGCCGTGCTGGCCGTCGGACTGACGCTGTCCGGCTGCGGCAGCTCCGGCGCCGCGTCTTCGGCTTCGGCCACCGACACGGCCGGCGAACCGGTCAAGGGCCAGACCATTACCTGGGGCATCGAGAAGGAGCCCACCACGCTGAACCCGCAGCTCAACAGCTCCGACGCCGCCATCCCGATCCTGCGCAACATCGCCGACTCCTACCTGTACCTCGATGACAACGGCAAGTACGAGCCGTGGCTCGCGGAAAGCTACAAGCAGAGCGACGACCTCAAGACCATCGACCTCACCCTGCGCCAGGGTGTCACCTTCTCCGACGGCGAGCCGTTCAACGCCGACGCGGTGATCGCGAACTTCGACTACTTCAAGTCCGACAAGAACACCAACCCGGGCACTTGGCTGCAGTACCTGGATTCCTGGACCAAGACCGGCGACTATTCGGTGCGCTTCACCCTCAACGCCGTCTACCCCGGATTCCTCGCGGTTCTGGCCGACACCGGCACGGCACCGATCTCCCCCAAGTCCCTCAAGGAATCCAAGGAGCTTGAGACCGGCGGCAAGTCCGTGGCGCTGACCGGACCGTATACGATCGAGGACTACCAGCAGGGCAGCCAGTTGACCCTCAAGGCCCGTTCCGACTACTCCTGGGCGCCCGAAGCCGTCACCAAGACCCTCAAGGGCAAGGAGTCTGTCCCGTACGCCTCCAAGCTGGTGTTCCGCTTCCTGCCCGAGGCCGCCACCCGAACCGGCGCCCTCACCTCCGGCCAGGTCGACATCATCAACGGCGTGCCCTCGCAGGACATCGCCCAGATCAAGTCCAACTCCTCCCTCACCTACGGCCAGGTCATCAACTCCGGCACCGCGTACACCCTGTACTTCAACACCACCAAGGCACCGTTCGACGATGCCAACGTCCGCCGCGCCTTCCAGCTCGGCGCCGACTACCAGGCCATCGTCAAGAGCGTCTACTACGGCACCGGCACGTGGGCCGACCAGTCCTTCTCCCCGGCCAGCATCTTCTACGACAAGTCCTTCACGAGCCTGAAGTTCGACAAGGCCAAGGCCAACAAGCTGCTCGACCAGTCCGGATGGACGAAGCGTGATTCCGAAGGCTACCGCGTCAACGCCAAGGGCGAACGACTGTCCATCTCCCTGTACTCCGACGCCCCGTACGTGCGTGACTCCCGTGACGTGCTCAACCAAGCCATCGCCTCCGAGCTCAAGAAGAACGTCGGCATCGAGTTCACCTTCAAGGCGCGCGATACCGGCACCGTCACCGAGACCTGGAACAAGAACACCAACGACGCCTTCGACAATTCCATGAGCGGACTCGACATCTCCACCTCCATCGACTCCGCGTACCTGTGGAAGGCCGAGCCGAACCGCGTGTTCCTCAAGAACGACCCGAAGGTGCTCGAATACGTCAAGGAAGGCCAGAACGGCGCCACGACCGAAGCCCGCAAGACCGCCTACTCCAAGCTGCAGAAGTACGTTATCAACGATCAGGCGTACATCCTTCCGCTGTACTTCCCGCGCGACAACTGGGCCGCCTCCAACAAGGTCCACGGTTTGGTGATCAGCAAGAGCGGCGGCCACATCTTCAACTCGGCCACCCTGTGGAAGCAGCAGTGAGCCAGGAACGGAGCAAGCGACATGACCACCACGCAATCCGACGTCCATGACCCCATCGGCGTCGCCGGCGCCAGGAGCAATCCCGCCCGCCGAGTGATCGCCGCCGCGCATCTGCTTACCGGGCGTCCCGGGGAACAGCTCGACGACCATGCGCTCGCCATCGACGGCAGGCATATCGTGTGGGTCGGCCCCACCGCCCAACTGCCCGCGGAGTACGCCGATTGGCCTCTTGAAAACCATCCCGGTGCGACCATCCTGCCTGGGCTGGTGGAGACCCATGCCCACTTCGGACCGCGTCCCGGCGACGAACCCGCCGTCTCCTACCCGGAACTCCACGAACAGGCGTGGAACGCGCTGCACTCCCTGCACTGGGCGCGCAGAATCGCGTCGGTCGGCGTCACCTCCGCGCAGTCGCTCGGAGCGAACTTCTACACCGATGTGGCGCTGCGCGAGGCCATCGACAAGGGGTATGCGCAGGGTCCGCGCATCGTCGCGGCCGGCCCGATGATCACCACGACCGGAGGCCACGGTTGGCGCGAAGGCGGTGAAGTGGACTCGCTCGACGATATCCGCCATGCGGTGCGTGAACATCACAAGGCCGGCGTCGACGTCATCAAGGCGGCGGCCACCGGCGGATTCTTCACCCCCGGCACCGCCCAGTGGAAGGCGCAGTTCACCGTCGAGGAGCTTCGGGTCCTCGTCGAGGACGCGCATCGTCTCGGCCATCGCGTGGCCGTGCACGCCCACGGCACGCAGGGCATCCGCCGCGCCGTCGAGGCCGGAGTCGACTACATCGCCCATGGCACCTTCATCTCCGATGACGGGACCACGCGCTTCGAGCCCGATTTGGCCGATGAAATCGCCCGCAAGGGCATCTACGTCGATGTGGCGGCACCGCCGTCCTATCCGCCGGTGGAAGGCGAGACCATTGCTCCCAGGGCGCACGATCTCTACAGCCATGGCGTGCGGATCGTCACCGGACATGACATCGGCGCGGTCATCCCGCCCGAGGCGTATCTGTATGGGCTCCATCAGCTTGAGGAGGCGGGCATTCCGCGTGCCGAGATCCTGGTCGCGGCCACATCCCGCGCCGCCGCCGCCATCGGACTGGCCGGCGTGACCGGTGTGCTCGAGGCCGGGTACGAGGCGGACCTGCTGGTCGTGGACGGCAATCCGCTCGACGACCTGTCCGCGCTGGAACGCAAGCTTCGGATCGTCATCAGGGGCGACGACTTCCACCCCGACTACGTACCCGAATACGCGGGGCGCGATTCCTCGGCATCCGAACACAAACCCACCGGAAACGTACTCGCCGAACGGCTCGAGCGCGTCCGTCGCGCCTCGTTGCAGCAGTGGTGAGGGACGTATAAGCCGACATTATCGGGGGCAACAACGAAAGGCGATATGCACGCCGACGTGTTGCCCCCGAACCATACGCATAATAATCCACAACATCGGCCGAACGCCATCCACAAGAAGGCCGGTCGAACGGCGGCGAATCGGGGGACACCATACCGCCGACCATTCACCTAATCGAAACGGACCTTGCATGTCCGTCAGCACCAACAAAGGGGAAACCATCATGGCACTCACTGTCTCGCCCATCTCGCTGAAGGCGTCCGACGTCGCCGCCGACGCTTGCGGCGTCCGTTCCGCGCAGCCGGCCGCCACGCCGCGTCCCGGCCATGACAAGCTCGACCGCCCGTTCGAGGAGACCACCGTCGAACAGACTCCGGACGGCGCCTTCCGCCGCCAGCGCAACGCCTTCACCGTGCGTTTCGGCGACCAGCCCGGCCAGGCGCCGGTGGAGGCCGGGCGATACCACATCCTCGGCGCGCTCGGTTGCGGCTGGAACCGTCGCCAGCGCATCGTCATCCGACTGCTCGGCCTGTGGGATGCGTTCACTCCGGAGATCATCTACGGCCGTGACCAGGACGGCTGGAAGCTCACCAAGACCCCGGGCGGCGTCGCTGAGAAGTTCGGCTATGATCGTCTCAACGACTTCTACCGCCGCACCGTGGGGGACCGATTCACCGGACGCGGCACTTCGCCGACCGTCATCGACCTGACCAACGGCAAGGTCGTGACCAACAACTACCACATCCTGAGCAACGATCTCGAGACCGCATGGGCGCCGTTCCACAAGCAGGGCGCGCCGGACCTGTACCCGCAGGAGCTGCGTCAGGAGATCGACCTGCTCAACCAGCAGCTGTTCGACGACATCAACAACGGCACCTACAAGGTGAACTTCGCCACTTCGCTCGGTGCCGCGAAGGCCGCCTACACGATCTTCAAGGCCCGTCTCGCCGACTACGACTTCCGTCTCGCCTCCCGTCGCTACCTGTTCGGACCCAACTTCACCGACTCCGACGTGCGCCTGTTCCAGACGCTCGAATCGTTCGAGTTCGGCTACCGTCCGGGCTTCGTCCGCACGCTCGGCACCGAGGACATCGTGCACGTGTGGGACTACCCGAACCTGTGGGCCTACGCCCGCGACCTGTTCCAGACGCCGGGATTCATCGACGACCCGGAGCTGTTCGAACTCGGATACGTCCCGGACGAGGACGGCAACTACACGCGCGACCCGTTCACCCGCGACGAGGGCACCACGCCCCAGTCCGTCAAGGACGAGCGCAAGGCCATCTACGAACGCTGGCTCGAGCCCGCCGGTCGCGAGAACCTCACCGGTTCCCCGTTCTACTCCGGCCCTGGCGTCGGCGGCTCCTACGAGCTGTGGAAGTTCGGCGCGTTCAACAACTACTACGAGGCCTGAGAAGGACCATTCCATACACATCTCCGCCCTTGTCCCGGAGCCGGTCGGCCGGAGTCGGACAGGGCGGATGGTGACATCCTGGAACGACGAAAGGGAGAATCCCGATATGACGACCGTTGCGACGCTGCCCGACGCGCTGCTCGTCGAGGATCTCGGCGACGGCTTCACCCTGCGCATCGCCCGTGAGGACGAGTATGGGGCCGTGGGCGACGCGTTGACGGCGGCATTCACGGATGGATGCTGGGTCACCCCGGAATATGAAGCGGGGCTGCGTCGTATCGCCGAACGCGCCGAAACCTCCGACGTGTGGGTGGTCGTCGGCGCGGATGGCGTAGTGCAGGCCGCGGTGCTCACTCCGAAGCCGGAACACCATCACGAGGAGCGGTACACGTTCAACATCCTCGGCGTCGCACCATGGGGGCGTGGTCATGGTTTCGGCCGAAAACTGGTCGAGCATGCGCTGGCGGTCGGTCGTACCTACGGCTACCGGACCTTCGAACTGCACTCCAGCCCGCAGATGACGCACGCCCACCGGTTGTACTATTCGTGCGGGTTCCACCGGCGTCCCGACTGGGAGACCATCATCGTGGATCGGGGGCAACGCCTGCTGACCTTCACACGAACCGACTACGCATTCGCCGATACCAGCGTGAAGACGGGTGCTCGGCCGGAAGCGGCATCTGCAACGCAACGGAAAGGAAACGAACAGTAATGTCGCAAGCGACGCAATCGACAAAGGCATCCGTGGTGTTCACGCCGTCCGACATCGCACGCAGACTGCCCGCCGGCGAAGTGGACGAACTGGGATTCTTCGCATCGCGTTGTCCGGCGGCACCGATTGTCGTGGAGGACGGTGCGTATCGCACCTCTGCCGAGCTCTCTTCGCCGATTCTGTCGGCGAGCCCGCTCGACCCGCGTGCATGGTCGTCTTTGATCGCCGCGCGGTGGGGGAGCGGAGATTCCATTCCCACGCGTTCCGCGGAATCCAAGTCGGTATCGGTGGGAGTTTCGGTTCCCGAAGTCCTGTTGCTCGATGCCCGTGATCGTGACTCGTCCGCCGTGACGGTCAGCGACGACTGGCGTCGTCTCAGCCGATGGGTCGAACAGTCGCGTGCCGCCGCATCCGAACTGTATCCGCGGGAACTTGCCGCGCGTATCGACGCCCTCGATGACGTGATTGATCGGGACCTCGTCGACACCTTGTTCGCCGTCGTGCATTTGTCCGCGGATGCCGGCGACGAGCAGTTGGATCGACGCGACTTCCTGCACGGCGCACAGGGGCATGCCGTGTTGCGGCGCGTGTTCTACGCGCGTCTCGGATGGTTCGACGATATTCTGTCGCGCAACGAGTTCGTTCTCGGAGACCGGTTCACCGACGTCGACGCGCACTTGTTCGGCGTGCTGCTCACATTCGACATCGGTTATCGCAACGCGTTCCCCGTACCGGACGCTGCGGTCGTCGATTATCCGCATCTATGGGAGTACGCGAAACGCATCTACGCGATCGAAGGTCTGGTGTCCGATGCAGACAAGCGTGCCATCGGACTGCTGCCTCAGGCGGATGGCACCTATGCTGCACCATGGGGTGCGCCTGCATTCACCGAAACGGTGGACGACATCCGAGCCGCCTGGAACGCGTGAGATTTCGACGTCAAAGTGCCATAGCGATTGATGGCGAAATAAGTCAGGTTTTCTCCACAATCCGTAGAGACGGCCGGCCGCAAGAGTAGCCGATGGGCATCACGTGAACGTGGTGCCCATTATGTTTGCCGGACCGCAGATTTTGCCGTGTCCGCTGCGGGGCTTCTTCGTCATATCGGCACGGGTTCCCTCCATATTCGTCACGCCTCGCTCCTCGCCAGTCACGCTTCGCTCCGGGGTCAGCCACGTTTTCGCGTGGCAAACCCCGGAGCGAACCGTATGCAATCGGGAGCGAACCGTATGCAATCGGGAGCGGACCGCCGTAGACCGCTGCGAACCGACCGTGAGGGCGATGCGGCTGCCGGTGCCGGCATTGCTGCCGACCCGCACCTGCACCGATCATTCGGCCATGTCCTCGAACGGGACCAGTTGCAGTGCCTCGTCCTTGTCGGCCAGACGTCTGAGGTCGTCGGTGAAGCCGCTTTTCGAGAACAGGATGTAGTGCTTGTCGGGGTACGGCAGCAGCAGGCCGCGACGCCGGAGTGTGTGGTATTCGGCCTCGCCCATGGGATTGTTGCGCCATTTGCATTCGCAGAAGATCGCCTGTGAAGGATCGTTTCCGGTGGCGATGATGTCGATTTCCTCCTGCTGCCGGGTCTTTGGGTCCGAGCCCCACCAGCGTCCGGCCTGCAGTACCGGGAACGGCAGCTGGTCGTATCTGCGTCCCCACAGCCATTGCAGGCTCATGTCCTCGAATACCTGTCCCATGAATCGTGGCAGATCGTCCATGACCATGTCGGCCACGAGGTCGAGTCTGCGGGCCTGCAGCGCGGACATGCTACGCGGAACATACCGGTACCAGAAGCGGAAGAACGAGTCCTTGATCCGATAGATGGTCTTCCGGTGGCTCTTCGCGCCGAACGGCGTCTCCTTGTCGAGGATGCCGAGGTCGATCATGTTGGTCAGATATGCCTGTGCCTGTCCTGTCGGCATGTGGCTGGCCGAAGCGATTTCGCTCATCCGTGATGAGCCGGTCGCGATGCTGTCGATCATCGCATTGTATTCGGCCGGCTTGCGCACTTCCTGCTGCAGGAGCATGTAGGGCTCGTCGAACAGGTTGCATGAGGGGGAGAGCATCCTGTCCCTGATCGTGGCGCGGATGTCGTCGGCGGGGTCGAGCCATTCGAGGTATTGGGCCACGCCGCCGGTCAGCCCGTAGGCGATGGCCGAGTGCTCCTTCGTCAGCTCATGCGTGTATTCGCGCGTTTCCTCGAAGGTGAACGGGTTGAGTCTGATGGATCCGGTCCTCCGACCGTACAGAGGGCTTTTGTAGTCGAGTACCTGTCGTTCCATGAAGGACATGCTCGACCCGCAAAGGATGAGCATCAGGTGGCTGTCGTCCTTATGGCGATCGATGGCATGCTGCAGTATCGACGACACCGATCGATCGGCCTGTGCAAGGAATGGGTACTCGTCGATCGCCCACACCAGGCGTTGGCTCTTCGCCATGTCGAAAACGGCGTCCACCGCGCTTTGGAAGTCACGGTAAATTGGGGCGTTCGTCTCCAGTCCGCCGCCGTTGCGGTAGGCGCCGATGGCATTGCTGAGCGCGATGAGGTTTCCCTGCATGGTGGACTCGATCGCCGAGTAGAAGATGCCGGGCTTGTCTTCGAGGAATCGGTTGATGAGCGTGGTTTTGCCGATTCGGCGACGGCCGTATACGACGATGCATGCGAATCGTCCCGAATCGTATGCCTGCTCGAGTTGACGCTGTTCCTCGCTTCGCCCTACGAACATGGCTCCGTGCCCTTTCTCAATTAGGTATATCGCAATATAGTATATTGCGATATACTAGTATATCGCACTGCGGAATCACCGATGATGAACCTCTCGACCCCGCCTGATGGCCGCTACAGACAGTGTGCCATGTACAAGGGCAGTCTCACGCGTTCTCCCTCGACTTCCATCTGCCGGGGATGCAGTACGTACTCCTTGCCGAGCCGGTTGCCGTACAATGCGCGGAACTTGTCGAGTGACGACGTGCCATACCGTTTGGTGGATTTCACTGGCGTTTCGGTATGTTCCGCCACAAGATACACGAAATCAATGGTGTGGAGTCGCCTGCTTCTACACGAAATCAACAGTGTGGAACCACCGGATTCTACACGAAATCAACAGTATGGAGTTGCCGATTTCTACACGAAATCAACGGTATGGCCGCAGATTCCGGCGTCTTCCCCACATCCCCGGCCCATCGCCCATAACCGATTCCTATAGACGCGTCCCGCCAATCGCGATACCGGTGCGACGGGTCGCGAGCCGGATTCCTGATAGCATGCGTGCAGTGCCGCCGCAGACGGCGGTCGCGAAGGGCTCGAATCGTCGTGGCATGCGATCGCGGCGATACGCATGAAGGGGAATGACCATGGCCGATACATCGAATACACCAAATACGCCGAATACACCAAACGCAACGAACCCGCGCACGGCGGTCGTCACCGGGGCGAGCGGCGGCGTGGGTGGCGCGCTGGCGCGGTTGTTGGCCGCGCGCGGATGGCGCGTGATCGCGCCGGTCCGCTCGCAGGCCGCGTTGTCCGAACTCGACGCGATCGACGGCGTCGAAGCCGAACGACTCGACTTGTCGGACGGCGAGCAGGTGCGGCGGTGGGCGGAGCGGACCGCCGCACGACTCGACCGTCTCGACCTGCTGGCGCACGTCGCCGCGGCCGGTCCCACCGGCAAGGCGGTGGACGCCGGCCTCGACCTGTGGGAATCGACGTTCGCCGTCAACGTGATCGCGCCGGCGACGCTCACCTCGGGATTGATCGCGCCGATTCGCGCGGCGCGCGGCACCATCGTGTTCGTGAATTCCGGCGCCGGCACGCGTGGCGTGCCGAACCACGCCGTCTACGCCGCGAGCAAGCACGCGCTGCGCGGCTATGCGGACACGTTGCGTCTGGAGGAGTCGGCGAACGGCGTGCGCGTGAGCACGGTCGCGCCCGGTCCGATGGACACGAGGATGCTGCGCGAGGACGACAGTTGGGGCGCGTTCCGTCACGAGGACGTCATCGATCCGGCGAGCGTCGCGAACGCGATCGCATGGATCGCCGACGCCACTCCGGACGTGCAGATCACCAACATCGACGTCCGCCCCCGCCAGGAGCTCTCCATCAAAGTGAAATGATGGGCCCGTCACCCGCGACCGGGGTGGGGTGCGGGGAACCGCACAATGAGCGGTTGGGCGGCGGCGCATTGGCCGACGGGGACGAAGACGGGCGTGGCCTGCGGCGCGCCCGTCTTCGGCGTATCGGGGTTCCGGTCCAGTCCCAGCAGCTGTAGCAACGTCGCCAAGCGGGATGATTCCGCCGGATTATGTGATTTCCCATCGTGTCGCGTCGCCATCGTTCCCCCGTTGCCGAATGTGCGCGCCCCCGCGCGTCACGTTTGAAAACCAGCGTATCCGGCCCGCGGCCGGGCCATTCCGGCGCCGTTAGCCGGTTTCGCTATGGACGGTCATCCACCGAATCTATGACCCTGCCGCGCACGCCCTGCGCCGTTGCGGCGCGCGGGTCTGATAGTCGCGTATAGGCAACGGTTATACGTGACGGCGCATTTCCGCGTTCGTCGTGCCGTATATTCGCTGTCGTCCGCGATTCGTCGCGGGCAGGTTGGGGAACATCGTGGGGGATGGCGGATGACGGGAACGTCGTCCGCCATGGTCCGCGGCATCATCGCATGATTCGGGGGAATCAGGATATGACTTTGCGGCTCAAGGGGATCGGCTACCGCGTCAAGGGGCGCACCATCCTGGACGGCGTCGATCTGACGGTCGAGGCGGGGCGTACCGCCGTGATCCTCGGCCCGTCCGGCGTGGGCAAGTCGACGCTGCTGAAGAACATCACGTTCCTCAAGCCCCCGGTCCAGGGCAGCGTCACGCTGGACGACCGCACGGTCGCCGCCGGCGAGGCGAAACCAGCCGACGTGGCGTGGCTGCGCCGCACCATCGCCACCGTCTTCCAGACCTACCCGCTGTTCAACCACCGCACGGTGCTGGAGAACATCGTCGAGCCGTTGCGGCTCGTGCACGGGCTCAAGCGCGAGGAGGCGGAACGGCTGGCGAAGACCAATCTCGAGCAGCTGCGTCTGGGGTCGAAGTTCGACGCCATGCCACGCGAACTGTCCGGAGGCGAGAAGCAGCGCGTCTCCATCGCGCGCGCCCTCGCCGCCAAGCCGAAGGCCGTGCTGTTCGACGAGCCGACCTCGGCGCTCGACCATGCGCTGGTCGGCGAGGTCTGCCAGACGATCCGCGATCTGGAGGGCAAGGGCATCGCGAACGTCGTGGTCACGCACGACATCGACTTCGCCCGGCGTCTCGACGCGGACGTGTACGAGCTCAACGGCACGCTGCGCCCGCTGAGCGGCGTCGACGAGTTCATCGCCGGCCGCTGAGGCGCCGCGCAATCCGCGATATCGCATATCGCATATCGACAAGACGTCAAGAAGAAGGGGAATCACCATGCCCAAGACCACCATCATCCGCAAAACCATCGCGCTCACCTGCGCCGCCGCGGCCCTCGCCTCGCTCGCCGCATGCGGGTCCGGCACCGCGTCCGGTTCGGGCGACGCGAACGCGAAGACGATCAGCATCGCCGTCGCCGCGAACTCGAAGCCGCTGAGCTACACCGACGACAACGGCCAGCTCGCCGGCTACGAGGTGGACGTGCTCAAGGCCATCGACGAGGACCTCAAGGACTACAAGTTCACCTACGAGGCCGTCGCCGACGACGCCGAGACCGTCGGCATCGACTCCGGCAAGTACGCGCTCATCACCGGCGGCTACTTCAAGACCGACGAACGCGTCAAGAAGTACCTGATCCCGGACGAGACGACCGGCATCTCGCTGATGAAGATCTACACGCTGCCGGGGGAGAAGGACATCAAGTCCCTCGACGACCTGCACGGTAAGAAGGTCGCCCCGATCTCCCCGGACGGCGGCGTCAACAAGCTCGTCACCAAGTACAACGCGGCCAATCCGGACAAGGCCATCACCGTCACCCACCAGGACAACGTGACGATGGCCCAGAACTTCCAGGGCCTCGTCGACAAGAAGTACGACGCGGTGATCGAACCGGAGCAGAGCTTCGACGTGAACGCCATCAAGAAGAGCCTCGGCGTCGACTTCCGCGCCACCGAGCCGGTGGAGGTCGACCAGCAGTACTTCCTGGTCTCCAAGAAGCAGCCCGAGTTCTTCAAGGCGCTCAACAAGTCCATCACCAAGCTCAAGAAGGCCGGCACGCTCAAGGACCTGTCCGTCAAGGACTACGGCGAGGACGTCTTCAAGTACGACACCCAGCAGTGACGTCGCCGACGCCGCCGGCATCGCCATGACGTCGCCGGCGTCGCCGCCATGACCCCGCACCGCACCATCATCGACGATCATCGACAAAGGACCCGCATCCCGTGGATTTCGCATACGTACTCACCCTGCTGCCGGCGTTTCTCGTGAAACTGCCGTACACGCTGGCCATCGTCGCCGGCTGCTACGCCGTCGCGTTCGCGCTCGCGTTCCTGATATTGCGGGCCCGCGTCGACCGGATCCCGGTCCTGTCCGCGATCCTCGACGTGTACGTGTCGTTCGTGCGGTGCGAGCCGATCGTGCTGCTGCTGTTCCTCATCTACTTCGGACTGCCGCAGCTGCTCGGCAACTTCGGCATCGACATCACGTCGCTGACCAAGACGACGTTTGCCTGCGTCACGCTCGTCTTCTTCAACGCGGGCTGGCTGAGCGAGATCCTGCGCGGCGCGTACCTGAGCGTCACGCCCGACCAGTTCGAGCTCGCCGACTCGCTCGGCTACAGCAAGGGTCAGCTGTGGCGGCACACGCTGCTGCCGCAGATCGTCGGCATCGCGATCCCGGACCTAGGCAACGCGGCCGTCGACCTGCTCAAGGACACGTCGCTGCTGTTCACGATCGGCGTGGTCGACATGATGGGCCTCGCCTCGATCAAGGTGGCGAACAACTACGGCGTCAAACAGTCCGAGGTGTATCTCGCCGTCGCGCTCATCTACTGGGTGGCGGCGCTCGTCATCGAAGCCGTCGTCCATCTCGCGAAACGTTCCAACCGCTACTACCGCGTGGTCGACGAGGCCTCGCGCGCCCGTCTCGCCGCGGACGCGGCCTGACGGACGCGACCGGAAGCCCGCAAACGAAGGAAGAACGAAGGAAACCACCTATGCCGGCATTACTGGACTACCTCATCAAGATCGCCGTCATCGTGCCGTCCGTGCTGCTGCACGCGATCGTCATCCTCGCGCTCGGCCTGCTGTTCGCGATCCCGGTCGCGCTCGCCTTCCGCGCCCGCGTGCCCGTGCTCTCGCAGCTGCTGCGCCTGTACACGTCGTTCTTCCGCGGCACGCCGATCCTCGTGCAGCTGCTGTTCTGGTACTACGCGCTGCCGCAATGGTCGTCGGCGATGCTCGGCACGGTGGGCATCCACGTGAGCAAGAACTCGGTGAACGCGACCGTCGTGCTCATCTTCACGTTCGTGCTCGTCTACATCGCCTACCTGCAGGAGACCGTGCAGGCCTCGCTCGCCTCCATCGACCCGAACCAGCTGGAGCTCGCCGACTCGCTCGGCTACACGCGCTGGCAGAAGGCGATCCACGTGATCGTCCCGCAGGCCGTCGTCTACGCGTTGCCGAACCTGTTCAACATGTTCATGAACATCATCAAGGCGCTGTCGATGGGCTTCACGATCGCCGTGATTGACATCTTCGCGCAGGCGAAGCTCATCGCCGGCCTCAACGGCGACTACATGACCTCGTACACGGCGGCCGCGCTCGTCTACTGGGCGTTGTGCGGCGTGCTGTTCGTCCTCATGAACCTCTACCTGCGCCGCCGCGACGCCTCGCTCACCGGCGTGCGCCTGTGACGTGACCCGCGCGTCCGCCATCCATCCTTACCCATCGAACAACACCGTCGCCGCCACCGCCGCATGACGACGACGCCACCCACGCGGCAAACGAAAGGCACCATCATGACCCGCGACCGCAGACAGGAATTCCACGACCTCGCCAAGGGGGAGGGCAGCACGCCGTACCTGACCAGCGCATGGCAGCATTTCGTCGGCGACGAATACGACGTGGAGCGGCAGGCACAGGCGCACATCGACTTCGTGCGCAAATGGGACTGGGACTACGTGAAGATCAACCCGCGCTCCGCCTACTACGCGGAAGCGTTCGGCGCGCACTTCGACCCGGACGACTACGGCACCGGCCGCTCCCCGCGCCTGCTCGACTACCCGGTGAACGCTCCGGAGGACCTGGCGAAGATCGCGCCCGTCGACCCGACCGCGAGCAAGCCGTTCGCCGACCAGATCGCCTCCGCGCGGATCATCCGCAGGGAGCTCGGCGACCGCGCGATCCTCGAGACCGTGTTCTCGCCGCTCACCGTGCTCCTGTTCGTCGCCGGCCTGCCGCGCATCAACGGCAAGCCGCTCTACGGCGCCGCCCCGAAGCTCGACAAGGACACGCTCCTGTTCACCGACAAGGAGGCCACCGCCAAGGCGCTCGACGCGATCACCGAGACGCTCATCGCCTACGTGAAGACCGTGCTCGCGCCGGTCGAACAGGGCGGTGCCGGCCTCGATGGCATCTTCTACGCGGAGACCGGCATGGCCAGCCGCGGCTACTTCACGTACGAGCAGTTCGAGGAGCTCGCCCGCCCCTACGACGAGCGCATCCTGGCCGCGGTCGGCGACGGCGTGAAGCTGCTGCACACCTGCCGCGATCATGCGAACCCCGACTGGTTCGCCGACTATCCGATCGACTTCCTCCAGTGGGATCCGTACGTGCCCGGCAATCCGCCGATCAGCGACGACTTCAACGCCGTACCGGTCAGCGGCCCGGACGCCGTGCTCATCGGCGAAGGCACCGACATCGACGAGCTGAAGCGCCAGGTCGCGGACACGGTGAAGGCGCGCGAGGGCAAGCCGTTCCTGCTCGCCCCGAGCTGCACCGTCCCGCCGAAGCCGGACGACGCCCACCTGCGCGTGCTGCGCGAGGCGTGAGTCCAGACATGAGAACGCCTCCCGTACCGTGTGGTACGGGAGGCGTTCGTCGTTTCGTTTCGTATCGTCGTGTCGTCGCCGTCTTCCGCCACGTGACGGAAGACGGCGACGTTCCGGCTACAGGCTGCGGTAGCGCGCCTTGCCGATCGTCACGTCGAAGGACTTGCCGGCCGGTGCCTCGTACTGGAGTTCGGTGATGGCGTTGCGTCCGCCGCGCACGAACCGCCACGCGCGGCCCTCTCCCACGTTCAGGTCGATATAGCCGTCGCCGTCCGTGCGTTCCAGGTCGAACACGTCCGACCAGTGGGCGGCCACGGTCTCCGGATCGGGCACCTCGAACAGCGCGCGGCGCGTGTTCACCTCGCCGATCGCGTGCTGGTGCAGCAGCCCGCTCTTCTCGTAGCGTTCCAGCTGTTCGGCCTCGCTCGCGCCCCAATCGATGACGAACGGGTAGCGCAGACCCTGGTCGTCGCCCTTGATCCACAGCAGCTGCCAGCGGATCTCCTCGCCTTCGGCGGTGGTGCGGTTGCCCGGCACGATCTCGCCCAGATCGAGGCCCTTGGCGCGCAGACGCTCGGCCGCCGCCTCGATGCCGTGCACGTGCAGCGCCGGGCGGTAGAAGCCGACGAAATCGGGCAGCAGCTCGCCCGCCTCGTGGAAGATCAGGCCGCGGTCCGGCGTCTCCGCCAGCGCCTCGTCGCGGCTGTAGAGCGTGAGGAACTCGAGGTAGTTGTCGGTGAAGTAGGCGAGCGAGTTCTCGGTGCCGTGCCCGACGTGCTTGCCGCCGTAGCGCGCGGTGAGGCCCGCCTTGGCGAAGCGCTGCTCCGCCTCCTTCAGGTCGTTGACGAATTCGACCGTGTGGTCCCAAGTGAATTGCTGTGCCATGTGTCTGCTAGGTCTCCTGTCCCTGTCCTGTTTGTCCGTCCTCTTGCGTCACTTCGCGTTCGCGCCCAGCGACGTGGTGCGCTCCATGGCGGCGAGCACGGCCGTCTGCACGGAGGCCGCGAAGCCCGTCTTGTTGAGCGTGTACGCCTCGGTGATGCCCACGCCGCCCGGCGAATTGTTGATGTTGAGCAGCACCTGCGGCAGCACGTCCTTCTGCTTGAGGAACTCGGTGCCGCCGATGATCGTGTCGAGCGCGATCGCCTTCGCCACGTCGCGCGGCAGGCCGGCGAGCACGCCCGCGTCCACGTAGGCGTCGATGAAGTGGTAGACGATGTTCGGCGGGTAGAAGCCGGTGATGATGTCGATCAGACGCTCCTCCACATACAGCACCTTGCCGAACGTGTTGAGGAACGCGTCCACGTCCTCCTTGCGCGCGTTCGTGTTGAGCGCGGCACCGCTGTAGCCGTAGTCGACGGTGGTGAGCGTGTTCGGGATGATGCGCACGACGCGCCAGCCCTCGCCGAGGCTCTGTTCGAGCTTCTCGATCGTGTACCCGGCGACGATCGAGACCACGGTGGTCTTCGCCGGGTCGAAGCGCTTCGCCACCGATGCGGCGACGCCGGCCACATCGTCCTGCGGACGTACGGCGATCACGACGATGTCCGCGTCGGGCGTGTCCGTCGGCTTGGCGGGCTCCACGCCGTACGTGTCCTTCAGGAACGCGGCGCGCGCCTCGGAGATCTCCTCCACCCGGATATGGGCCACCGGGTAGGTCGCCTCCTTGCGCCTCACCGCCTCGATGATGGCGGTCGGCATGTTGCCGCCGCCGATGAAATACAGGTTCGCTCCCATGATGATTCCCCTTCCGTGGGCTCGTGGTCGTTCGCGGTTTTCGATATACACATCCCGTCATACCGGATGATCCCGCGCGCCGCGGCCGTTTGGCCGTGGAACGCCTATAGGTGTTATCGATAGGGAATTGCAAATCCCAGCAGCCGCCGGGCACGGATAAGACGCTATAAGAAAAGCGAGTAATGCAAAGGTGGATTCCGGTTTGACAGCGCCGCCGCGCATCGGTTTCGATGGTTGGCATCGGGGAAACCATCCACACCATTCGAGACAGGGAGGGGACCATGACGGATCGTCGCAGCGTCTTCCATGACATCATCAACCACAAGCCGACCGACGTGCCGTACCTCGTCGGCGCATGGCAGCATCTCGTCGGCCACGAATACGGCGCCGAGGGGTTCGCCTCCGCCTACGTCGACTTCGTCAAACGCTGGGACTGGGACTGGGTGAAGATCAACCCGCGCGCCGTCTACTACGCGGAGGCCTGGGGCTCCCGCTACGACAAGGACGACTACGCCGGATTCGTGCTGCCCAAGCGCGTCTCCTCCGCCATAGAGACCCCCGACGACGTGAGGAAGATCAAGGAGTTCGACGCCGCCGAGAACGAATACTTCGCCGAGGCGATCGCCGCCGCCGCGCTCATCCGCAAGGGTCTCCAGGACCGCGCCGTGCTCGAGACCATCTTCTCGCCGCTGAGCGTGCTCCTGCAGATCGCCGACCTGCCGTTGTACCCGGGCGACGACTACGCGACCGGCACGCTCACCGTCAAGGAGCTGATCTTCGACCAGCCGGAGGTCGCCAAGCTCGCGCTCGCCAACATCGCCCACACGCTCGCCTCCTACGCGCGCGCCCTCGTCAAGCCCGTCTCCGAAGGCGGTGCCGGCCTCGACGGCGTCTTCTACGCGGTCACCGGCACGGTGAGCGAGGACTACTTCGACGCGGCCCGCTACCAGGAGTTCTCCGAGCCCTACGACCGCATCGTCATCGACGCGGTCAAGCGCGCCAACCCGGACGCCGTCGTGCTGCTGCACACCTGCCGCGCGCACTCGCACCCGAACTGGTTCGACGTGCACGGCGTGGACGCGCTGCACTGGGACCAGTACCTGCCCGGCAACCCGAAGGCGGACGCCGACCTGACCGCCGTGCCGGTCGCCGGCGCCAACTACGAGCTGTTCGCCCCCGGCGGCGACGTCGACCAGCTGCGCCGCGAGCTCAAGGAGAGCATCGCCCTGCGCGAGGGCAGGCCGTTCCTGCTCGCCCCCAGCTGCACGGTGCCGACGCCCGCCTCCGACGAGGCGCTGCAGGCGCTCGCCGACGCCCGCGCGACCCGCTGAGCCAAGACTTCCAATCCGAACGCATGGTTTTTAGGAGAGAGGACAACACCATGAAGACATCACTGATCCGCAAGGCCGTCGCCGGCCTCGTGGCCGCCGGCACGCTGCTGGGCGTGTCCGCCTGCGGCCTGCAGGGCGATTCCGCCAGCTCCGGTTCGGGCTCCGGCTCCGACACCGTGAACATCGGCGTCATCTACCCGAAGACCGGCCAGTACGCCGAATACGGCAAGCTGTTCCAGCAGGGCTTCGACCTGGCCGTCGCCAAGGTGAACAAGGACGGCGGCGTCAAGGGCAAGAAGCTCGGCCTCAAGTACTTCGACACCCAGTCCGACGCCAAGCAGGACGCGGCCGTCGCGCCGAAGCTCGTGGCCGACAAGTCGATCATCGCCGTGGTCGGCGACTACGCGTCCCCGGCCTCCGCCGCCGCCTCGCCGACCTTCCAGCAGGCCGGCCTCGTCCACTACGGCTTCAACAACTCGGCCCCGACCTTCACCGACACCGGCGACCACGTGTGGACGCCGCAGATCGGCCAGGACAAGTACCAGAAGGCCAACGCGGACATCGTCGCCAAGAAGGCGAAGAAGATCTCCGTCGTCTACATCGAGAACGACTGGGGCAAGCAGGCCTACCAGTACTTCAAGCAGGAGGCCGAGAAGAACGGCACGCAGATCGTGTACGAGTCCAGCTACCTGCCCGACTCCACCGACCTCTCGCCGATCCTGATCCCGGCGCGTGACGCCAAGCCGGACGCGGTCGTCGACATCGGCTACGGCCCGGACGGCGCGCTCGTCATCAACACGCTGCGCGACAAGCTCGGCTACACCGGCCCGTACTACGGCGGCCAGGAGACCAAGGAGTTCCTCGACCTCGCCGGCAAGAACGCCGAAGGCTCGATCATCACCGGCTCGTTCTCCGCCACCGGCACCAAGGACGCCAAGGCCCAGCAGTTCGTCAAGGACTTCAAGGCCAAGTACGGCAACAACCCGGGCAACTTCGAAGTGACCGCCTACCAGGCGATCATCGACCTCGCCTACGCGGCCAACAAGACCGAGCCGACCCGCGAGGGCATCCAGAAGGCGCTGCAGACCGTGACCGACTTCCCGCTCTACCAGGGCAACGGCGGCACGTTCAAGTTCAACCAGAAGACCCGCCGCGCCGACAACATCGAGCCGATCCTGCTCATCGCGAAGGACGGCAAGTTCCAGCAGTACGAAGGCTGATCTCCGCGGCCTTCCCGTATCCCGCCACCCCGGCCGCGCCATCCGCGCGCGGCCGGGGTCCGGCGGGTCTCGGGAGGGCCATCGTAGATCGAGGATGAGATAGGACAACAATGTTTGATGTGCTTTTCGCCGGCGTGATCCACGGCAGCGCCTACGCGCTGGTCGCCGTCGGCATGTCGCTGATCTTCGGCGTGACCAACGTGGCCAACTTCGCGCAGGGCTCCATCGTCGCGGTCGGCATGATGGTCGCCTGGTGGCTCGGCACCACGGCCGGCTGGGGCATCGTGCCCACGTTCGTCGCCGTGGTCGTCGTCACCGGACTGCTCGGCCTCGTCATGAACGTGGCCGTCATCGCCCCGCTCGAAGGTCGCAAGCCGATCGCCGCGCTGCTCGCCACGATCGGCGTCGGCCAGGTGCTCGACAACGGCCTGCAGATGATCTTCGGACCGCAGACCCGCCCGTTCCCGAAGCTGCTGCCCACCTACAACCTCCAGTTCGCCGGCGTGCGCTTCGGCACCTCCGACGTGGTGATGGTCATCCTCGCCGTCGTCTCGATGCTCGGCCTGTGGGCGTTCCTCAAATACGGCAAGTCCGGCCAGGCGATCCGCTCCACCTCGCAGGATCCGGAGGCCGCGCTGCAGATGGGCATCCCCGTCAAGGCGATCCGCAACCTGTCCTTCGTGATCGGCTCCGTGCTCGCCGGCGTCTCCGGCATCTTCGTCGGCCTGTTCAACGCGAACATCAACCCGATGAACGGCGGCACGATCGGCATGACCGCGTTCGTCGCCGCCACGATCGGCGGCCTCGGCTCGATTCCCGGCGCCGTGGTCGGCGGCCTCGTGCTCGGCGTGGTCGAGGCGTTCGGCATCTCCCTGTTCGGCGACGGCGCGCACGACCTCATCACCTTCGGCGCGCTGCTCATCATCCTCATCCTCAAGCCGCAGGGCCTGCTCGGCCCGAAGAACGACGTCAGGTCCGAGCCGCTCACCGGCACGTTCCTCGGCGGCGGCCGGCCCATCCAACTGCCCTGGTGGGGCAACCTGATCGGCGCGGTCGTGCTGCTCGCCACCCCGTTCTTCTTCTCCGACTATCTCGCCGGCATCGGCACGCAGGTCGCCATCTACGCGATCGCCGCCGTCGGCCTCACCATGATCTCCGGCTCCGCCGGCCAGACGATCCTCGGCATGGCCGGACCGTTCGCCGTCGGCGCCTATGCCTCCGCGCTGCTCACCACCGAGGCGCACTGGCCGTTCCTCGCCGCCCTGCTCGCCGCAGGCGTGATCGCCGCCGTCGCCGCCAGCATCCTCACGTTCCCCGTGTGGAAGCTCTCCGGCCACTACGTCGCGATCGCCACGATCGGCGTGGGCGCGGTCATGGTCGCGATCATCCGTCTCGCCGAGCCGATCACCAAGGGCTCGCTCGGCATCCAGGGCATCCCGTTCCCCAAGGTGTTCGGCTTCACCCTGTACACGCAGCAGATGATGTACCTGCTCGACGTCATCGTCCTGCTGCTCACGCTCGTCATCGTCACGCGTCTGCGCGCCACGCACCTGGGCCGCGTGTTCGAGGCCGTCGGCTCCGACCGTGAGGCCTCCGAGGCGCTGAGCATCCGCACCGGCGCGTACAAGGCGCTCGCCTATGCGCTCGCCACGTTCTTCGCCGGCCTCGCCGGATCGCTCCTCGCGCACCAGTACACGTACATCGATCCGACGATCTTCAACTCGAACATGTCGATCCTGATCCTCACGATCATCGTGCTCGGCGGCATGAACTCGCCGGTCGGCGCGGTGCTCGGCTCGATCATCCTCATCGGCGCGCCCGAACTGCTGCGCTTCGCCACCGACGCTCGCATCCTCCTGTACGGCGTGCTGCTCGTCCTCGTCATCCTGTTCCGTCCGCAGGGCCTGTTCGCCCGGAAAGCCTGAGTGGTAGCCATGACCGACTCCGAATACTCCACCGTCGACACAGTCACCGGCATCGACATCGACAACGAGCGGCTCACGAACCCCGAGGCGCTCGCCGAATACTCCGCCAAGCACCGCAAGGCCGTGCTCGAGGCGCCCGTCGTGCTGCGCGTGCGCGACCTCGACAAGTCCTTCAACGGCCTGCACGCCGTCAACAAGGTCTCGTTCGACCTGCATCGCGGTGAGGTCATCTCGATCATCGGGCCGAACGGCTCCGGCAAGTCAACGACCATCAACCTGATCTCCGGCTTCCTCGACCCGGATTCCGGCATCATCGACCTGGACGACGAACCGGTCGCCGGCTACCCGTCCGCCGAGATGTCCGAACGCGGGCTCGCCCGCACGTTCCAGAACGGCCGCGTGTTCGGCGCGCTCACCGTCGACGAGAACATCAACCTCGGCTACCACAAGCGCCTGCGCGCGCTGCGCCCGTTCAAGAACCTGCAGCGCTACCCGATCGTGCGCTGGCTGCCGCTGCTCGCCGAGACCGGCGTCGCGCTCATCCCCGGACCGAAGGCGCGCAAGGAGGCCAAGGAGGTCGACATCCGCGTCGGCCGCGAGATCGACCGCTTCCGCGAACGCCTCGGCTCCCGCCGCAACGACTACGCGTACACGCTCTCCTACGCGAACCGCCGCCGCACCGAGATCGCCCGCGCGCACATCAGCGAACCGAAGATCCTGCTCCTCGACGAGCCGACCGCCGGCATGAACCAGTCGGAGACCGCCGAAGTGCTCCAGCAGCTGCAATACCTGAAGGCGCAGGGGCACACGATCCTACTCGTCGAACACAAGATCGAACTCGTCACCGCCCTCTCCGACCGCGTCATCGCGATGGACGGCGGCCGCATCATCGCCGAGGGCGCGCCGGACGACGTGCGCAAGGCGCCGCAGGTCGTCGAGGCGTATCTCGGCAAACGCCGCGAGATCAACCACACGCGCGTCTCCGGCCAGAGCAACGTGCTCGCCATGCAGAACGCCATCGAATCGGACAGTGCGTCCGGCTCCCTCGCCAAGGTCGAGGAGCACGACGCCGACCTCGAACAGGACAAGGCCGCGGCGCGCAAGGCCGACGAGTCGGCGCTGCTCGCGCTCGACGACGTCAACGTGTTCTACGGGCAGGTGCACGCGCTGCAGAACGTGTCCATCCGCGTGCCGCAGGGCGCGATCGTCTCGCTGCTCGGCGGCAACGCGTCCGGCAAATCCACGACGATGAAGACGATCCTCGGCATCAACCACCCGAAGACCGGCTCCCTGTGGTACCAGGGACAGGACATCACCAGACTGTCCACGCGCAAACGCGTGGAGACCGGCATCGCCGCCGTGCCGGAGGCCCGCCGCGTCTTCCCGCAGATGACCGTCGAGGAGAACCTGCTCTCCGGCGCGTACACCCGCAACGACAAGTCCGGCATCGCCACCGACCTCGAAGCCATGTACGAACGCTTCCCGCGCCTCAAGGAACGTCGCATGCAGCAGGCCGGCACGATGTCCGGCGGCGAACAGCAGATGCTCGCGTTCGCCCGCGCGCTGATGAGCCGCCCGAAGATCATCTGCATGGACGAGCCCACGATGGGCCTGTCGCCGAAACTCGTCGAGGACGTGCTGGAACAGATCGCGAAGCTGCGCGACGAGCTCGGCGTCTCCGTACTCATGGTCGAACAGCAGGCCGAGCTCGCGCTGTCCATCGCCGACTACGGCTACGTGCTGCAGAACGGACGCATCCGTCTGCACGGCAAGGCCGCCGACCTTCTCGGCAACGAACAAGTGCAGGAAGCCTACCTGGGAGGAACGAAACAATGACCGACGCCGCGACCGAAAAAGCCACGACCGAAGCCACGCAGGCCACGACCGCGCTGGAGGCGGAACTGCTCGACCACTACCGCTGGTTCCACCGCCACCCGGAACCCTCCTACGAGGAGCACGCCACCACGGCGAAACTGAGGGAGATTCTCGAAGCGCACGGCATCGAGATTCTCGACTCCGGACTCAGGACCGGACTCGTCGCCATCGTGCGCGGCGCGCTGGATGGCCCGGTCGTCGCCATCCGCGGCGACATCGACGGCTTGCCCATCACCGAGAACACCGGACTGCCGTACACGTCCGAGAACGTCGGATACATGCACGGCTGCGGCCACGACTTCAACATGACCGTCGCGCTCGGCGCCGCCATCCTGCTCCAGTCGCGCAAGGACGAGCTGCACGGCACGGTCAAGGTGATCCTCCAGCCCGCCGAGGAAGGCAAAGCCACGAAGGAACGCCCCACCGGCGCCGTCCAGGTGCTCGACACCGGCGTGCTCGACGACGTGCAGGCGTTCTTCGGCACGCACGACGCGCCCGGCGAGACCGGAGCCATCGCCATCCGCGAAGGCGGCATCTCCGGCGCCGTCGACAAATTCCAGGCGACCATCCACGGCACCGGCTCGCACGCCGCCGAACCCGACCGCGGCATCGACCCGATCGCCGTGCTCGGCGCCGTGCTGCAGGGCCTGCAGACCGTGACCGCACGCAGCCTCGACCCGGTCGACCCGCGCGTGCTCTCCGTCACGCACGTCGAAGCCGGCAGCACGTGGAACGTCATCCCGCAGGACGCGTTCCTCGAAGGCACGGTGCGCACCACCGAACCGAAGGACCGCCACCTCGCCAAGGACAAGGCCGTCGCCATCATCGAACGCACCGCCGAGGCGTACGGTGCCACCGCCGACGTCAACTGGTTCTTCGGCTCGCCATCCGTCGTCAACGACGGCGCATGGGCCGCGTTCGGCCGCCGCGTCGCACGCGACGAAGGTCTCGCCGTGGCCGACGATCGCCCGCAGCTCGGCGGCGAGGACTTCTCCTACTATCTCCAGCGCAAGCCGGGCCTGTTCGTGCACATCGGCGCCGGCGACGCCGGAGCCGCGCACACGCCCGCGTTCCGCCCCGATCCGGCCGGAATCTGGCCGGGGGCTCGCTTCCTCGCCGCGCTCGCCTTCCGCGCGTTGGACGAATGGGACGACGCCGCTCCCGCCGGCCGTATCATCCATGCTGATACCGAACGATAAACAACGCCTGTATCGGCAGGTACGTGTCGCTGCGACTACGTTCCTACACTGGTGACCATTCACGACTTCAAGGGGAGAATACGCACATGACGCAAGCCTTCGCCACAGCGGCCATCCATGCCGGCTACGACCGACTCCAGCACGACGACGCGGTGAGCACGCCGATTTACGCCTCGGCGGCGTTCGACATGGAAAGCGCCGTCCGCGGCGACGCGCTCGCGGCCGGCGAGACGACGGGATTCTCGTACTCGCGTGTGGCCAACCCGACCGTCGACGCGCTCGAGCAGCGCATCGCGGCGCTCGAAGGCGGCACCAGCGCCGTCGCCGTCGCCTCCGGCATGGCGGCCGTCTCGTTCGCGCTGCTGTGCGCCGCCGAGAACGGCGGGCGCATCATCTCGCCCTCCAACCTGTACGGCGCCTCGGTCGACGCGATGGAGAGCTTCTTCCCGCACTTCGGCGTGCACACTGATTTCGTGAAGAACATCAACGACCTCGACGAGGTCGCCTCGAAGATCGGTCCGGACACGCGCGCCATCTTCGCCGAATCCGTGGCGAACCCGTCCACCGAGATCACCGACCTGGAGCCGCTCGCCGAACTCGCGCACAAGCACGGCATCCCGCTGATCGTCGACAACACCGTGCCCACGCCCTACCTGCTGCGCCCGTTCGACTTCGGCGCCGACATCGTCGTGCACTCCACGACGAAGGGCATCACCGGGCATGGCAATGCGATCGGCGGCGTCGTGGTCGACGCGGGTCGCTTCGACTGGGCGAACGGCCGCTTCCCGCAGTTCACCGAGAACGAGCAGGTGATCAGTGACGAACGTAACGGCGTCGAGCACAGCTTCGCCGAACGCTACGGCAAGGACGCGTTCATCCGCCGCATCCGCATCAAGTACCTGCGCACGTTCGGCGCCGTGCCGAGCCCGTTCAACGCGTACCTGTCGCTTGTCGGCGTGGAGACGCTGCCGCAGCGCGTGCGCCAGGAGGTCGAGACGGCCACGGCGGTCGCGCGCCACCTCACGCACACCCCGCACGTCATCAAGGTCAACTACTCCGGACTCGGCAATACGCCGCAGTTCGACCTGCTGCCCAAGTACTTCCCGAAGGGCGTCGGCACGATCCTGTCGTTCCTCGTGGACGGCGACGAAAGCAACGTGCGCCGCATCCTCGACGGCACCAAGGTGTTCTCCTACGTGCCGAACATCGGCGACGCGCGCTCGCTCATCGTCGACCCGGCGCGCATCACCCACCGCGAGGTCCCGGCCGAGTACCGTCTCGCCGCCGGCGTGACCGACAACCTGATCCGCCTGTCCATCGGACTGGAGGACGCCGCCGACCTGATCGCCGACCTCGACCAGGCCATCGCCGCCGCCTACTGACGCCTCGCCGCCGGGCCGTGCGCATTGCGGTGTATCCGCATGCGCATGGCCCGGCGGCGTGATTATCGGCTCAATGATTGTCCGCAAACGGATTATTGTCCGTAAATACCCGTAATTGTCCGTAAATTGGCTGATACTGGTCTGCAATCAGGGTTATTGTCCGCAAAATGGCTGATTTGGGGTGGATATGTTCGATTTACGGTCATTGGATGACTTGCGGGAAGGCAATCGTCTGGAAGCCAAGGAAGCCGCCGGCGGTGTGCCGAAGAGCGTATGGGAGACGTATTCGGCGTTCGCGAACACCAACGGCGGAGTGATTCTGATGGGCGTGAGCGAAGACCGGCGGCATAATCTGACCGCCACGGGGGTGCGTGACCCGGAACGCACGGTGAAGGATTTTTGGGACACGGTCAACAACCGCAACAAAGTCAGCGCGAATGTGCTTGCCGACGAAGACGTGTCGATCGAGCAGGTCGATGGCGCATCGGTCGTCGTCGTGCGTGTGCCGCGTGCCAGCCGTGAATCCAAACCCGTGTATATAGACCGCAATCCCGTCGGCGGGACATACCGCCGCAACGGCGAAGGCGATTACAAGTGCTCGGAAGAGGAATACCGTGCCATGGTGCGCGATAACGGCACCGGTTCCGAGACGCTCGACCATATGCCGTTGGAACGGTTCGGAATCGAAGATCTCGATGCGGATACGGTAGGCTCCTACCGCAACACCCTCAGCGCCGTCCGTCCGGGGCATCCGTGGCTGGCTCTGGACATGGACGAATTCCTGATGCGCTTGGGCGCGGTGGCCAAAGGCGATGACGGTCGGCCGCATCCGACCCGTGCCGGCCTGCTGATGTTCGGCCACGATTGGAAGATCACGCAGGAATTCCCCTACTATTTCCTCGACTATCGGGAGGTCTCGGATGGCGTGCGTCGCTGGGATCACCGCATCGTCAGCGGTGATGGGGAATGGAGCGGCAACCTGTATGATTTCTGGCTCAAGGTCTGGGCGCGGCTGGCGCAGGCCGTTCGTCGTCCGTTCGCCGTCGACGTCGATATGCGGCGTGTGGACGATACGCCGTTGCATCTGGCGTTGCGTGAGGCGTTGGCGAATACGCTCATCCACGCCGACTACTACATGCGTGGCAACACGGTGATCATCCGGAACCGGGAATCCATTTCCTTCTCGAACCCTGGAGGATTGCGCATCCCCGCCGATGTGGCCATGGCGGGAGGGCTGTCCGACTCCCGTAACCCCACGTTGCTGAAGATGTTCGCATTGATTTCCGTCGTCGAACGCGCCGGCAGCGGCTTCGACGCCATGCGTTGGGGTTGCGATTGGGCCCATATCCCGCACCCGAAGTTGACTGAATCCTTCGACCCGGATCGGACGATGTTGGAGTTCCAAGTCGACGATGCGGATGCGTGGGATGGCGGCTCGTCGCAGTCCTCCTCTGTCGTGTCGGCGTCGGGGGAGGGGATTCCCCAAGTGAAGTCGAAACCGGACGCGCGCGACATCGTGATCGACTATCTGCGGCGTGAACGTTCCATCAGCAGGGCCACAGTGGAACGGTTGGCTGATGTCAGCGCCTCCAAGGCGAAGTACGTGCTGAGAGGCCTTGTGGACGAGGGGATAATCGAGCAGCAGGGCCGAGGGCGAGGAACGCGCTATACGTTGCGTTGATCGTCGTTCCGTGCGCGCCGTGAAGCCGCCCGTGACGCACGTCGTGCGTACGGGCGGCTTCACGCGTACAGTATGCGTACGGGTGACGCGCACGTCGCGTGGAGCGTGTGTCGCGTGAACGAAACGAAACGGATGATGACGAGGGGAGCGTGGCAGGCATGACGGCATACATGGACCACAAGGATCTGGCGAACGAGACGATCGACGAGACGCGCACGCGCGAGATCGCCGACGGCGTCAAGCGCGTGCTTGACGGCATTGCCGAGGCGGAGCAGGCGGCCGGACGCGACGCCGGATCGGTCAGGCTGCTCGCCGCGACGAAGACGCGCGACGTGGGCGAGATCATGGCCGCGATCGACGCGGGCGTGCGCATGATTGGCGAGAACCGCCCGCAGGAGGTGCAGGCGAAGGCCGAGGGGTTGGCGCGACAGTGCGCCGCACGCGGCCTCGAACTCGGCCGCGACGTGCCGTTCCACCTGATCGGGCAGTTGCAGTCCAACAAGATCGGCAAGGTGCTGCCCGTCGTCAACACCATCGAATCGGTGGATTCGATCGAACTGGCGGAGAAGATCGCCCGCCGCGCGGTCATGCGCGACATGACCATCGGCGTGCTGCTCGAAGTCAACGAATCCGGCGAGGAATCGAAGTCCGGCTGCGCGCCCAGCCACGCCATCGACCTCGCCAAGCGCATCGGCGCGATGGGCGGGCTGGAACTTCAGGGATTGATGACGATTGGCGCGCATGTGGACGACGAGGCGACGATCCGCGCCGGATTCGCCCACCTGCGCCGCACCCGCGACCAGATCCTCGCCTCCGGCGCGCAAGGCACCGAAGGCTGCAAGGAACTGTCGATGGGCATGACGCAGGACATGGCGATCGCCATCGAGGAAGGCTCCACGATCGTGCGCGTAGGCACCGCGATCTTCGGCCCCCGCGCCTTCATCTGAGTCGATTAGGCCTCCAGCGCTTCCTTGATCGCGCCGACGAAGTAGTCGAGGTCGTCGGGCTTGCGGGAGGTGATGAGCTTCCAGCCGTTGTTGTCGTCCACGTGCAGCTGCTCGTCGACGTAGTGGCCGCCCGCGTTCTCGATATCGGCGGCGATGTAGCGGCACGGCGCGGCGGTCTTGCCGGCCACGAGGCCCGCGTTCACCAGCAGCCAGGCGCCGTGGCAGATCGCGGCGATCGGCTTGCCTTCATGCGCGAACTCCTGCGCGAGCGTGATCGCGTCCTCGTTCACGCGGATGCGGTCCACGTTGCAGGTGCCGCCGGGCACGACCAGCAGGTCGTAGTCGGCCGCCTGCACGTCGGAGAGCGTCGTGTCCGGGGTGAGCGTCTCGCCCTCGTAACGGTCGTGCTGCACGGTCTCGCACTTGTCGAGCGTGGTCGCGGCGAGCGTCACCTGCGCGCCCGCGGCCTTCAGATCGCGCAGCGGACGGGTGAGTTCCGTCTCCTCGATGCCCCAGTTGTTCACGATGATGAGCACCTTCTTGTCCGCGATGGCCATGGTTCCTCCTTGGAATGCCTTGGTGATGCGCCGGCCGTCCGGAAGCGCCGGAACGGCCGGCCGCATATGTGGTTGCTTGCCGTACCCCATTATGCCGCGGGCCGCGTCGCGCGCGTCGGTTCAGCGCGCGCTAAGCTGAGGGAGATACGTCGAGCCATGCCCGCGGGGCTTCTTCCCGACAACAGGCTGACGGAGGACGGGGGAGAGAAAGCCGTCATTCGGAATCACGCAGGATGAACCGGTGATCCTGCGAACCGGCACACTGACGCAGCCGACGCAATCGGCGAGGAGGACGCAATGAGCGAACCATACAATACGAATCCCAATCCCTATACGAATCCCAATCCGGTCGGTCCCGATACGAACCCCGCCGGCGTTCCGGCGCAGGAGCCGTACGGAGCGACGTCGCCCGACCCGTATGCGCCGGCGACGCCCGCAAACCCGTATGCGCAGGCCGCGCCGGAGCCCGCCGCCGGTGGCGCGCCGTACGGTGCGTACGCGCCGGCCGGCGCGGCTGTGCCGCCGGTGCCGCCGGCACAGCCCGCGTACGGCGTCGCTTCCAGTGGCGTTCCGGGCGGCGTGCCCGGCAATCCGTATGTTCCGGGCACCGCGTACCAGCCGTACTACCAGCCGGAGCCGCGCTGGAACGCGATGGCCATCGCCGGGTTCGTCGCGTCGTTCATGGTCTCGATCGTCGGTCTGGTCCTCAGCATCATCGGTCTCAACCAAATCAACAGGACCGGCGAGAAAGGCAGGGGCCTCGCCATCGCCGGCATCATCGTCGGCGCGCTGTCCACGCTCGTGTCCGTCGTGTTCGTCGTCCTGTTCGTCACGGCCGTCGTCGACGCGTCATCGCACGGCTACGACTATTCGTATGATGACGGCGGCGACGGCTACGACTATTCCGACGAAGGCGACGACACGACGAACGCCGCCGACCGTCTCGCCGCCGCACCGGACAGCGCGACCGCACGTCTCGACGCGATTGTCGCCGCGACCCTGCCGACCCGCTGACCGCCGCATACGCCGGAACGCACGCCGGAACGCGCCGGACGGCGCGACGGCGTGCGGCTAGACTAAGCAGCATGAGAATCGCACGTTTTTCATTGAATGACACGCCGCGATACGCCTTCGTGCAGAAGGACGAATCGGACGGCAAGGATTATCTCGTCGAACTCGACGGCCACCCGCTGCTCGGCGGCAAGGTCGCCCCGACCGGCAAGCGCTACGCGCTCGACGCCGACGGCATCCGCCTGCTCTCGCCGGTCCTGCCGAGCAAGGTGTACGGACTCGCCAAGAACTACGAGGCGCACGCGCAGTACATGCACGAGGCCGGCCACTCCGAGATCTCGCACGCCCCGGAGGACATGGTCATCTTCACCAAGCCGTCCACCTCGGTGATCGGCCCGGACGACCCGATCGTGTACCCGGCCTGCTCGAAGGACATGAACTTCGAGCCGGAACTCGCCGTCGTCATGGGCCGCGTCGCCAAGAACGTGCCGGTCGAGAAGGCCATGGACTACGTGCTCGGCTTCACCTGCGTCAACGACGTGACGCTGCGCGACCTGCAGGGCCTCGACCCGACGTGGACGCGCGCCAAGGGCTTCGATACGTCCTGCCCGCTGGGGCCCTGGATCGTCACGCGCGACGACGTGAACTGGAAGGACGCGAAGATCTCGTTCACGCTCAACGGCGAGGACGTGGCGATGGCGTCCGGCACGACCGCGAACCTCATCCACGGCATCCCCGAGCAGATCGCCGCGATCAGCTCGTTCTCGACGCTCCTGCCCGGCGACGTCATCATGACCGGCACGCCGAACGCGTCCGGCCACCTCGACCCCGGCGACGAGACCATCGTCCACGTCGAAGGCGTCGGCGACCTGCGCAACGTGATCGTGCGCGCGTAAGACGCACTATCTCTGCGCCCCCTTGAGGGGGAGCTGGCAGCCGAAGGCTGACTGAGGGGGTGCCCGCCGGATCGCCGGCGAGTGCCCCCTCAGTCTCACTGCGTTCGACAGCTCCCCCTGAAGGGGACGCAATGCGTGGCGCCGTCGTTTTCGCAGCGATGAAATGAAACTTGAGTCGATGGCGCTCAAGTTTTGGGAATAGAATGTCCTCCAGGTCGGTTGAACGTGTCAGAACACGAACAACCTAGAGACTTGGAGGACAGACTTATGGAACAGAAGTTCACGACCATGGCCCAGGAGGCCATCGGCGACGCCATCCAGAGCGCTGCCGCCGCAGGCAACGCGCAGGTTGAGACCCTGCACGTGATGGACGCGCTGCTACGCCAGGAGCAGGGCGTCGTGCGCGGGCTCATCCAGGCCGCGGGCGGCGACCCGCAGGCCATCGGTGCGGCCGTGCGCAACGCATTGGTGGCGCTGCCGAGCGCGTCCGGCTCGACCACGTCGCAGCCGCAGGCCAGCCGCCAGCTGACCGCCGCGCTCGCGCAGGCCGAGAAGGAGATGCAGCAGATGGGGGACGAGTACGTCTCCACCGAACACCTGCTCATCGGCATCGCCGCATCGGCCCCGAACCAGTCGGCCGAGATCCTGAAGAAGAACGGCGTCACGCCTGAGGCCCTGCGCAAGGCCGTGCCCGGCGTGCGCGGCGGCGCGAAGGTGACCAGCCCGGACGCGGAAGGCAGCTACAAGGCGTTGGAGAAGTACTCCACCGACCTGACCGCCGCCGCGAAGGAAGGCAAGCTCGACCCGGTGATCGGCCGCGATCAGGAGATCCGCCGCGTCATCCAGATTTTGAGCCGTCGTACGAAGAACAACCCGGTGCTGATCGGCGAGCCCGGCGTCGGCAAGACCGCCGTCGTCGAAGGCCTCGCGCAGCGCATCGTCGCCGGCGACGTGCCGACCACGCTGCAGGGCAAGAAGCTCATTTCGCTTGACCTCGGCTCCATGGTGGCCGGATCGAAGTACCGTGGCGAGTTCGAGGAGCGCCTGAAGGCGGTTCTCAACGAGATCAAGAACGCGAACGGCCAGATCATCACGTTCATCGACGAGATCCATACGATCGTCGGCGCCGGCGCGGCCGAAGGCTCGATGGACGCCGGCAACATGCTGAAGCCGATGCTCGCCCGCGGCGAACTGCGTCTGATCGGCGCGACCACGCTCGACGAGTACCGCGAGAACATCGAGAAGGACCCGGCGCTGGAGCGTCGTTTCCAGCAGGTGTTCGTCGGCGAGCCTTCCGTGGAGGACACGATCGCGATCCTGCGCGGCCTGAAGCAGCGTTACGAGGCACACCACAAGGTGACGATTGGCGACGACGCGCTCGTGGCCGCCGCGACCCTGTCCAACCGGTACATCTCCGGCCGTCAGCTGCCCGACAAGGCCATCGACCTGGTCGATGAGGCGGCCGCTCATCTGCGTATGGAACTCGACTCCTCCCCGGAGGAGATCGACGAGCTCCAGCGCAAGGTGACCCGCTACGAGATGGAGGAGATGCAGCTCAAGAAGGCTGAGGACCCGGCCTCCAAGGAGCGTTTGGAGAAGCTGCAGGCCGAAATGGCCGACGCGCGCGAGAAGCTCGCGGGGCTCAAGGCCCGTTGGGACGCGGAGAAGGCCGGCCACAACAAGGTCGGCGACCTGCGCGCCAAGCTTGACTCGCTGCGTGTCCAGGCGGACAAGTTCACCCGTGAGGGCAACCTCGCCGAGGCGAGCCGCATCCTGTACGGCGAGATTCCGGCCATCCAGAAGGAGCTCGCCGCCGCCGAGAAGGCGGACGCCGAGTCGAAGGAAGGCGGCGAAGACGCGAACAAGCCCGAGCCGATGGTCCCGGACCATGTGGACGCCGATTCCGTCGCGGAGATCGTCTCCGACTGGACCGGCATCCCCGTCGGCCGCCTCATGCAGGGCGAGAACGAGAAGCTGCTCCACATGGAGAACTACCTCGGCAAGCGCGTGATCGGTCAGAAGGAAGCCATCCAGGCCGTGTCCGACGCGGTGCGCCGCTCGCGCGCCGGCATCTCGGACCCGAACCGTCCGACCGGCTCGTTCCTGTTCCTCGGCCCCACCGGCGTCGGCAAGACCGAGCTCGCCAAGGCGCTCGCGGACTTCCTGTTCGACGACGAGAAGGCCATGGTGCGCATCGACATGTCCGAGTACATGGAGAAGGCCTCCGTGTCTCGTCTGATCGGCGCCGCGCCGGGCTACGTCGGCTACGAGCAGGGTGGTCAACTCACCGAGGCCGTGCGTCGTCGCCCGTACTCCGTCGTGCTGTTCGACGAGGTCGAGAAGGCGAATCCGGAGATCTTCGACGTGCTGCTGCAGGTGCTCGATGATGGCCGTCTGACCGACGGTCAGGGCAGGACCGTGGACTTCAAGAACACGATCCTTATCATGACCTCCAACCTCGGCTCCCAGTTCCTCGTCAACGACGATATGGACGCCGACGCCAAGAAGAAGGCTGTGATGGACGCGGTGCACATGAACTTCAAGCCGGAGTTCCTGAACCGTCTCGACGACATCGTGATGTTCCACCCGCTCACCCGCGAGGAGCTCGGCGGCATTGTCGACATCCAGGTGAAGAGCGTGGCCGCGCGTCTCACCGACCGTCGCATCAAGCTGCATGTGACGGCCGCCGCCCGCGAATGGCTCGCCAACACGGGCTACGATCCGGCGTACGGCGCCCGTCCGCTGCGCCGCCTCGTGCAGACCGAGGTCGGCGACCAGCTGGCCCGCATGCTGCTCGCCGGCAAGGTGCACGACGGCGACACGGTGCTCGTCGACCAGACCGGCGGCGAACACCTGGAGCTCACCGCCATGCCCGAGGACCCGCTCGCGGGTTCCGGTAACGCGTCCGCGCCCGACGACCCCGACGTCAACGTCGAGGACGTCAAGACCGACGAGTGATTGCACGGTCTGCGGCACCCTATGACGGGTGAGGAGAGCGCATAAGCTCCATCTCCTGCGCCCCCTTCTAGGGGGAGCTGTCGAGCGTAGCGAGACTGAGGGGGTGTCCGGCAGGCATAACAAGCCGCCGGGCACCCCCTCAGTCGTCCTTCGGACGCCAGCTCCCCCTGAAGGGGGCGCAGCGGGGCGCTACGACTAGCGGTTGTCCGGTACGAACGCTTCGAAGATGTGGTGGTCGAAGTACTGGTCGCACTGCGCGAGTTCGTCGCTGGAACGCACCGTCCACGAGACGGCGATTGCGCCCATCGAACGGGCGAGACGCACCTGCGGCAGCGCGCCGCCCGTCCAGTCGTAGGCGATGAAATCGGGGCGGGACAGCCAGTCGAAGGCGAGCAGACCGGCGGCGAACTCGGCCGGACCGTTCTTCGTGAGCGAGGCGGGCCAGCTCAACTGGCCACGGCACACTTCCGGATGATGCGCCTTATACCAGTTCACCGCACCCGGGTTGAACGATTCGATGACGTACGGCCCCGCGTACGCCTCCAGCAACGCGTGGCCTTTCTCCATCAGTTCGGTCTCGCGCTCGCCCCACGCGGCGTTGTCGTTGAACTTGTATTCCACGATGAGCGGTGCACGCCCCGCCACCACCTTGAGCACGTCGGCGAACAACGGCACATGCTGGTAGTAGCCTTCCGGCGCGGTGGCCGGCGTGACGACCAGCGGCGGATTCTCGCTCGCGCCCGGCAGCGGATGCGCCTTGAGATCGCCCGGCTTCGAGCCGCGGGAGGCGGGGAACAGGGGGATGCGCGTCAGCTCGTCGTAGGTGAGATCCTCGATGCGGCGCGGGTCGCCCGCCACACGCAGGAGATTCGCGTCATGCACGACGACCACCTGGCCGTCGAGCGTGAGCTGCAGATCGAGTTCGATGCCGTAGCCGGCCTCGCAGGCTGCGGCGAACGCGGCGAGCGAGTTCTCCGGCGCGATCGGCCCGGTCTCGTCCGCCGTGCCGTACCCGGCCTTCAAGGCCATGCGCCGGGCGAGCGCCACATAATCGGCGTTCTCGGCAATCGAGGCGTCGGTCGTGTCCGCCTTCGCACTGACCGGATTGTCGCCGCCGTAATCGGGGATATCCGTGACGTTCACGAGCCCCGAACCCGCGTCGTGCAGACCGCGGTGCGCATACCAGACGTCGGGGATGACGGGCACATAGTTGCGGCGTTTGTCGTTGAACGTGCGCGGCGCCATGGCCCACGCGGCGGCTCCCGCGGCCGCGATGCCGCCGATCAGAACGTTTCTCAGGGCCTTCGACATGGCAATCCTCCCATACGTGTGACGTGACGCCGGCGGGGAGTGGTGCGCGAGGCGATGCCGCGGACCGTTGCCGCGACCCGCCGTCACGCCGCTCCCGTGCCGGATGCTGCCCCCAGACTACACCGCGCGAATGGGTGGCGGGTCATATCGCCCGCGCGGGTGGCGTCGGTCCGCACGGGGCGTGTCGTGGCCGTGTCGTGGATGCGTTGTGGCCGCGTTATGGCCGTAGCGCGTCGGCGAGCCACGTGGGCATCAGCGGATCGTCCGGGTCGAGCCGACGGTCCGCGTGTTCCGCGCGCAGCGGCTTCCAGCCGCCCGTGCGGAACACGTCGAGCAAGTCGCGTGCCGTGCATGGTTCCGGCGTTTCGGCGAGCCGCAGCAGCCACGCGCACACGCCCGTCACCTGCGCCGCCGTCACGCCGCGCTCCCGCAGCGCGCCCATGTCCAGCGAGCGTTCGCGCTTGGCGAGTCGACGGCCCGCCGCGTTGTCGATGAGCGGGATATGCGCGTAGGACGGGTGCGCGGGCGTGGGGTGGTCTGGTTGCGGGCGATCGTATGCGTGATTGCGGGTGATTGTGGATTGCGCGGTGATTGTGGATTGCGCGGACTTTGCGCGGGCGGTCTCTCCCCCAGTCAGCCTACGGCTGACAGCCCCCTCGTCAGAGGGGGCCGGAGAGATGCTCGAACAGTCGTTCGGCAGTGCGCGAAGGCTGACGGCCCTCTTGTCAGAGGGGGCCGAGGACTCGTGCGAGGGGAGTGCGATGTGCCAGCCGGCGGCGATGAGGCGCTCGCGGATGTAGATTTGCAGGGCGGTGGAGCGTAGCAGATCGCGGCCGCGCATGATCGAGTCGACGCCCATCGTGAGATCGTCGACTGTGACGACGAACTGGTACCCGAACAATCCATCCGACCGGCAAATCACCGAATCGCCGATATCGCGCGTGAGATCGAACGACTGCGGCCCGAACACCGCATCGTCGAACGTGACAACGGTGCTCTCGGTCGTTCCGATATCGGGCATCGCGATGCGCAGGGAGTGGCGGTCGCCGCGCGCGAGACGTGCGCGCACCTCGTCGGGGCGGTCGCGCATGAGACGGCGGCAGGTGCCGGGGTAGATCTGGAAGCCGTCGCCCTCCTGCGGCGCGGACGCGGCGCGGATGTCCGCGCGCGAGCAGAAGCACGGGTAGATGAGCGGGATGCCGTCGACGCTCTGCGATTCCAACAGACGCAGCGCCTGCTCGTACAGGCCGATGCGCTGCGACTGGTAGACGGGTTCGCCGTCCCAGTCGAGGCCGAGCCAGTCGAGATCGTCCATGATCCACCGGTCGGCGTCCGGCAGCACGCGCGGGGTGTCGATGTCCTCGATACGCAGCAGCATGCGCTGGCCGCGCGCCCGCGAGTCGAGCCACGCGGCCAGCATCGCCGCCATATTGCCGATATGCATGCGCCCCGAAGGCGTAGGTGCGAACCGTCCCGTCATGCGACCCAGCCTACACGCGGCACGGGCGGGCGGGGCGTATACACCCCCTCAGTCGTGCTCCGCATGACAGCTCCCCCTGAAGGGGGCGCAACATGCACGGTCATATGCGCCCCCCTTCAGGGGGAGCTGTCCGCCGCAGGCGGACTGAGGGGGTCAACCCGCGTATCCCCTACTTGTGGTACGGCTCTCCCGCGTTGATCTTATAAGCGCGGTAGATCTGCTCCAGCAGGATGACGCGCATCAGCTGGTGCGGGAACGTCATCTTCGAGAAGCTCAACTTGAAATCGGCCCGGCGCAGGATCGCGTCGTCCAATCCGATCGAACCGCCGATGACCAGCTGGATGTGGCTGATACCACGCAATCCAAGATCGTTGATTTTCGCGGCGAGCTCTTCGCTCGACAGCTGCTTGCCGTCGAGCGCCAGGGCGATGACGAACGCGTTGTCGCGCAAGTGCTTCGCGATGCGCTCGCCCTCCTTCGCCTTGATCTGGCGTTCCACGCCGGCCGAGGCGTGTTCGGGCGTCTTCTCGTCGGCGACCTCGATGATGTTGAGTTTGCAGTAGCGCGACAGCCGCTTCGAGTATTCGTCGATGGCGTCGCGTAGGTAGCGTTCCTTCACGCGCCCCGGCGCGATGATGTCGATTTGCATGATGATTCCGTAGGATGGGCTCCCGCTGGTGGGAGTTGCCGAACGTAGTGAAGTTGAGGGTGGCCGTGGCGGAATCCGTGGTGAACCACCCCCTCAGTCGGCCGTTGGCCGACAGCTCCCCCTGAAGGGGGAGCGGGGAAGGTGGGAACCGGGTGGCCGTCGGCCGACGGGTTCCGCTGGTGGGGGGGGGCGAAGGAACGGTCTCCCCGTGAGGGGAAACCGTAACCGTCAGTCGATCACCCCGTAGAGGCGGTCGCCGGCGTCGCCCAGTCCCGGCACGATGTAGCACTTGTCGTTGAGCTTCTCGTCGACGGCGCAGACCACGACCTTGAAGTCGATGGACGGGTCGATGTGCTCCTCGACGTACTTGATGCCTTCCGGCGCGGCGATGATGTTGATCGCGGTGACGTCCTTCGCGCCGCGCTCGGCCAGATAGTGCGTGGCGGCGACGAGCGTGCCGCCGGTGGCGAGCATTGGGTCGATGAGGAAGCATTGGCGGCCGGTCAGGTCGTCGGGCAGACGGTTCGCGTACGTGATCTGCTGGGTGGGGTGGTCCTCGTCGCGCTTCATGCCGAGGAAGCCGACTTCGGCGGTGGGCAGCAGGCGGGTCATGCCGTCGAGCATGCCGAGTCCGGCGCGCAGCACAGGCACGATGATCGGGCGGGGCTCGGCGAGCTTCTTGCCGGTCATCGGCGCGACCGGGGTCTCGATCGGCGTGGCCACGACGGACAGGTCGCGCGTGGCCTCGTATGCTTCGAGCATGACGAGTTCGGAGACGAGCTCGCGGAAGGTGGAGGACGGGGTGTTCTTGTCGCGGAGCACGGTCAGCTTGTGCTCGACGAGCGGATGATTCAAAACGTGAAGTTCCATGCCTCCCAAGCCTACCCGCCCCACGCGTCCGCATGGTGGATACGCGTGGCGGCGGGGCGGTCGTCTCCGGGGCGGAATCGCCGGAAAACCACGCGCCCGCGCGATGCCACGGGCGTGTAACCGTCATGTCACGGGGGATATGGAATCGAAACACGGGGGCAATTTGCCGTCAACTGGGCGCTGCCATTCTTGCGTCTTACGGAATCGCTTCTGCGGAACCGGTTTCACTGAATCATCGAATCGGACAAACCCGAACGTTCGGCATACGTGAAGAGGGAGAAGGACGTATGGCCATATCACATCGACTGAAGGCGGCCGCGGCGTGCTGCGTGACGGCCGCCGTGCTCGCCACCGGCGGCTGCGGCTGGGGCCGCACCGTCGCCGAGAAGGAGGCGCAGGAATCCGGCGCCTCCACGGCGAGCACCGCGAGCTCATGCGTCGACACCTCCGGCGACACCATCAAGATCGGATTCGTCAACTCGCTGTCCGGCACGATGGCGATCTCCGAACAGACGGTCAGCGATTCGCTGCACATGGCCGTCGACGAGATCAACGCGAAGGGCGGCGTGCTCGGCAAGAAGCTCAAGGTCGTCCAGCAGGACGGCAAGTCCGAGCCGGCCGTGTTCGCCGAGAAGGCCAAGACGCTCATCGAGAAGGAATGTGTGGCCGCGGTGTTCGGCGGCTGGACGTCCTCCTCCCGCAAGGCCATGCTACCCGTGTTCGAGGCGGACAACGCGCTGCTGTTCTACCCGCTGCAGTACGAGGGCATGGAGGCGAGCCCGAACATCTTCTACTCGGGCGCCGCCCCGAACCAGCAGATCGTGCCCGCCCTCGACTACCTCAAGGAGAAGGGCTACAAGAAGCTGTTCCTCGTCGGATCCGACTACGTGTTCCCGCAGACCGCGAACCGCGTGGTCAAGGCGTACGCGGAAGGCAACGGCATGCAGGTCGTCGGTGAGGAGTACACGCCGATGGGCTCCACCGACTTCACGACGATCGTCAACAAGCTCAAGTTCTCCGGCGCGGACGCGGTGGTGAACACGCTGAACGGCGATTCCAACGTCGCGTTCTTCAAGGAGTACAAGGCGTCCGGCCTCAAGGCGGACACGGTGCCCGTGATCTCCATGTCGATCGCCGAGGAGGAGGTCTCCGCCATCGGCGTCGACAACGTGAAGGACCAGCTGACCGCCTGGAACTACTACCAGACGCTCGACAACAAGCAGAACACGACGTTCGTGAAGAACTTCAAGGCGAAGTACGGCCAGAACCGGCCCACCTCCGATCCGATGGAATCGGCGTACACGTCCGTCTACCTGTGGAAGGGCATGGTCGAGAAGGCCAAGTCGTTCGACGTGGACAAGGTCAAGGCGGCGGCCGACGGCGTCACCTTCGACGCCCCGGAGGGCCGCGTCAAGGTGGACGGCAAGAACCACCACATCTACAAGACCTCGTACATCGGCAAGATCGGCGACGACAAGCTCATCCACACCGTGTGGAAGTCCGACGGACCGATCAAGCCGGACCCGTACCTGACCACCTACGACTGGGCGAAGAGCCTGAGCGCCGGGGCGAAGGACGAGGTCGCGTCGAGCACGTCCGGCGCGTCGAGCGCGTCAGGCAAGTAACGAGAGCGGAAGGGAACACGAAACCATGGGTATGCTATTTCCACAGATCGTGGCGGGTCTGTCCAACGGATCGATCCTGCTGCTCGCCGCGCTCGGACTGTCGCTGACGTTCGGCCAGATGGGCGTCATCAACAACGCGCACGGCGAGTTCATGATGGCCGGCGCGTACACCGCCTACGTGATGAGCACGGTCATCGGCAACAAGGCCGTCTCGCTGGGCGTCGCGCTCGTCGTCGGATTCCTCGTCGCCGGCCTGCTCGGTCTGCTGCTCGACGTGCTGCTGCTCGAACGCATGCGCACCCGTCCGCTGGACACGCTGCTCGTCACGTTCGGCGTCTCGCTCGTCCTCCAGCAGCTCGCGCGTGACATCTTCGGCGCGACCCCGGTCTACGCCTCCGCGCCCGACGCGCTCACCAACCCGGTGACCGTCTTCGGCTACAGCTTCTCCGCCGGACGCCTGTTCATCTTCATCCTGTCCGTCGTGTGCGTGGCCGCGCTGTATGCGATCCTCAAGCTCACGCCGCTCGGCCGCCAGATCCGCGCCACCTCCGAGAACCGCGACCTCGCCGAGGTCTCCGGCATCTCCACGAAGACCGTCGACCACGTCACGTTCTTCCTCGGCTCCGGCATCGCGGGCATCGCCGGCGTGGCGTTGAGCCTGCTCAACTCGATCAGCTTCAACTTCGGCACCACGTTCATCGTGCAGGCGTTCCTCGTGGTCGTAGCCGGCGGCGTCGGCCAGCTGAAGGGTGCGGTCATCGCCTCCTTCGTGCTCGGCCTCGCCCAGTCCGCGATCGAGCTGCCGACGTCCGCGTCGATCGGCCAGGTCGCCGTGTTCCTGATCGTCGTCGTCTTCCTGCAGTTCCGCCCGCAGGGACTCGTTTCCATCCGTTCGAGGAACCTCGCGTAAGGGGAGGGGAGAATCATCATGAACAACGCTTCTCTGAACGCATTCGCCGTGAAATACAAGCCGTGGATCGGCACCGTCATCGCCATCGTGCTGATCTTCCTCGCGCCGTCCGTCATGAGCGTGTACAACCTCGGTCTGCTGTCGAAGTACCTGTGCTACGCGATGGTCGCGATCGGCATCGGCCTCGCCTGGGGCCAGGGCGGCATGCTGACGCTCGGCCAGGGCCTGTTCTTCGGTCTCGGCGCGTACGTGATGGCCATCCACATGAAGCTCGAGGACATCGGCCCCGGCCAGGTGCCCGACTTCATGGCCCAGTACGGCATCGACAAGGTCCCCGGATTCTGGGAGCTGTTCCGCAACCCGGTGATCGCCGTGATCGGCGTGGCCGCCGTGCCCGGCGCGATCGCCGCGCTGCTCGGCCTCGCCGTGTTCGGACGCGGCGTCCGCGGCGCCTACTTCGCGATCCTGTCGCAGGCGCTCGTCGCCGCCTTCTCCGTGCTGCTCATCGGCCAGTCGAAGACCACCGGCGGCACCAACGGCCTCAACGATTTCAAGGGCTTCTTCGGCTACGACCTCACCGACGACGCGAACAAGCAGATGATCTACTACATCTGCGCGTTCCTCACGCTCGCCATGGTGCTCATCGTCTACTGGATCCGCAAGTCGTTCATGGGCGACCTCATCATCGGCGTGCGCGACCAGGAGAACCGCATGAAGTTCCTCGGCTACAACCCCGCGTCCATCAAGGTGTTCGCGTTCTCGATGGCCGCCATGTTCGCCGGCATCGGCGGTGCGATGTTCGTGCCAGTCGTCGGCATCATCTCCCCGTCCGACATCGGCGTGACCCCGTCCATCCTGATGCTCGCCGGCGTCGTGATCGGCGGACGCACCACGCTGCTCGGCCCGCTCGTCGGCACGCTCATCATCCGCTTCGCGGAGACGCAGCTGTCCGAGGCGTACCCGTCCGCGTGGACGTACATCGAAGGCCTCATCTTCATTCTGGTGATCGCCTTCGTGCCGATGGGACTCGGCCAGTTCAAGGGCGTGTGGCCCTGGATCAAGGAGAAGCTCGGAGGCGGCGCGGCCGGTGCCGCGGCCGCGGCCACCGGAACGGCTGCCGGAACCACTGTCGCCGGAACCACTACTGCTAAGGCGGTGAACGCATGAGCGAGAAGAACGTGAAGAACACTCCCGCCTCGCAGGAGGATCTGGAGAACCTGCGCGCCGAAATGGTCGCCATGCGCGACGAGGCCAAGCGCCTGCGCGACGAGGCGGCCGCCATGAAGGCCGAGATCGTCGAGGAGCGCGAACGGCTGCACGAGCAGCTCACCGCGCTCGACGACCGCGGCGGCCAGTGGAACGACTACCTCGAGATCAAGGGCCTGCACGTCGAATTCGACGGATTCGTGGCCGTCAAGGATCTCGACCTGACCGTCGAACACGGTGACCTGCGCTTCCTCATCGGCCCGAACGGCGCCGGCAAGACCACGATCATCGACGCGATCACCGGCCTCGTCCCCGCCACCGGCTCCGCCAAATTCCGCGGCGAGGAGCTGCTCGGACGCAAGCCGAACGACATCGTCAAGCTCGGCGTCGGACGCACCTTCCAGACCGCGTCCGTCGTCGAGGAACTGAGCGTGCTCGAGAACCTGCAGCTCGCCGAAGGCTTCCGCAAGAAGGGCCGCGACCTGTTCAAGCCGATGGGCGGCGTCACGCAGAACATCGAATACATGATGGACGTGTGCAACCTCACCGAGGACGCGCACAAGCCCGCCGGCATCCTGCCGCACGGCAAGAAGCAGTGGCTGGAGATCGGCATGCTGCTCGTCCAGGACGCGCACCTGCTGCTCCTCGACGAGCCGGTCGCCGGCATGACCCCGGCCGAGCGCATCGCCACCGGCGAACTGCTCAAGCGATGCAGCAAGAACCGCACGGTCATCATCGTCGAGCACGACATGGAGTTCATGCGCCAGTTCGCCGACTCCGTCACCGTGCTCAACCAGGGCGAAATCCTCGCCGAAGGCTCGGTCGAGGATATCCAGAACAACGAGGAAGTCGTCAAAATTTATTTGGGTGGAGGTGAGAACTGATGGCAATGCTGGAAGTGAAGGACCTGAACACCGGCTACGGCAAGGTGACGGTCGTCAACGACATCACGTTCGACGTGGCCGCCGGCCAGTGGGTGAGCATCGTCGGCAACAACGGCGCCGGCAAGACCACGCTGCTCAAGTCGATCCTCGGCCTGCTGCCGGTCTCGTCCGGCACGGTCACGTTCGACGGCGAGGATATCACGAAGGCCGCGCCGAACAAGCGCATCCGCAAGGGTATGGCGTTCGTGCCGCAGGGCCAGCAGTCGTTCGGCACGATGACCGTCGACGAGAACCTGCACGTGGTCGCCGACCGTTACGGCGCCGAGGCGAAGGCCCGCTACGACGAGGCCGTCGCGATGTTCCCGGTGCTCAAGGAGTTCTCCGGGCGCCGCGCCGGCCTGCTGTCCGGCGGCCAGCGCCAGCAGTTGGCGATCGCGCGTGCGCTCATCACCCGGCCGAAGCTCATGATCCTCGACGAGCCGACCGAGGGCATCCAGCCGAACATCGTCGCCGAGATCCAGCAGGCAATCCGGTCGATGGCCGAGCAGAAAGGCATCGGCGTGGTGCTCGTCGAGCAGAAGGTGCAGTTCGCCGTCGAACGCGCGGACAAGTACTATGTGCTCGCCTCCGGCCGCTTCATCGCCGCCGGCGAGGGCGGTCCCGACCAGGTCGAGGCGGCGAAGGACGCGATGAGGGTGTGATCGTGCACGGCGTGATGCGGTTCGCGTGGTTCGCGGCGTGATGCGTTGCGATTGCGGCGTGATGCGCGTGTGATAGCCTGACTCACGATTTCAGCGGTGCGGCCCCACGGTTCTCTCCCATGCTCATATACCGGGCTTATGCCGGTTGCGGCGGGGAGCGACCGTGGGGCCGCACGCGTACGCGCGGATCGCAGGACGGGAGAGGATGCCTTGCTTCCCTTGCCTCGCGATTCGCCTTGAGAACGAGGGGAACCACCGATGAAGAAGAGTCTGCTGGCCGTCGCCGCCGGGGCGTTCGTGCTCGGCGCCGCCGAATTCGTGATGATGGGCATCCTGCCCCAGGCCGCGGCGGCCACGCACGTGTCCATCCCGACCGCCGGCCATTTCATCTCCGCATACGCGATCGGCGTGTGCGTGGGCGTCACCATGCTCGTGTTCGGGCGCAAGGCGAGTCCGAAGCATCTCGTCATCCTGTTCATGGCGCTGGCGTTCGTCGGCAACGCGCTGAGCGCCGTCGCGCCCACCGCCGGCGTGCTCGTCGCCGCGCGCTTCATCGCCGGACTCCCGCACGGCGCGTTCTTCGGCACCGGAACCGTGATCGCGAAGACGCTCGCCGACAAAGGCAAGGAAGGCAAGGCGGTCGCCGTGATGGTGACCGGACAGACCATCGCCAACATGTTCGGCGTACCAGCCGGAACGCTGCTCGCCGAATACCTGAACTGGCGGCTCGCGTTCACGATCCTGGCGATCGGCGCCGCCCTCACCATCGCGCTCACGCTCGCATGGATGCCGCTCGTTCCCGCCGTTCCGGACGCGGGTCTCGCCGGACAGTTCCGCTTCCTCGCCAAGCCCGGACCGTGGCTGGTGCTCGGCGCCGTGTTCATCGGCAACACCGGCGTCTTCTGCTGGTGGAGCTACGTGAGCCCGTGGCTGCAGAAGACCGGCGGCTACGATTCGCGGTTCGTGCCGCTGCTGATGATGCTCGCCGGATTCGGCATGGTGGTCGGCGGCCTCGCCGGCGGGCACCTCGCCGACCGGTGGCTGCACGCCGCGACCGCCGCCGTCGGCCAGTCGATCTCCGCGGTCGGACTGCTGCTCGTGTTCCTGCTGCCCGGCAATCTCGTGACCTGCGCTGTGCTGACGTTCTGGATCGCGTTCGGCCTGTTCTTCATCAACGGGCCGCAGCAGCTGCTCATGGCCGACGCGGGCAAGGGTGGCGGCGAGCTCATCGGCGGCGCCGCCGTGCAGATCGGCTTCAACGGCGGCAACGCGGTCGGCTCGCTCGTCGGCGGCATGGCCCTCAACGCCTCCGGCATGAACTATCACATGACCGGTCTGGCCGGCATGCCGTTCACCGTGGTCGCGGTGATCCTGCTCACGACGTTCGCGCTGCGGTTCGAGCGGGCTCGGCGCAGTTAGTGGTGCGGCGGCGTTTGTTACGGATATGGCCGTTATCTTCCGTACATTGGGACGCTGAGCCGCCTTCAGCGTCCCAATGTACGGAGCCGATGAGGCGATTGCGTACTGTCCGTCGCTGAGGGAGCGGCGGGCATTTATGCTGCTAAGCGCACACAATCAGTGATCCTGCTCGATGGGATAGTGCTTCTTATCGCGGAAGTATTCGATGACTGGTCGTTGGATATATGTTCCGAACGACTGCTGATACGGGTATCCACAGCCTCCGTTCATCGCGTAGAGATTCTTATCGTTGTCGAAGCTCAGGATGCGATCTTCGCGGTCATCGGTGGCGGATGTAACGACCACCAACAGGCGGTTACGGTCGAAACGGGCAGTCGGGGCAAGGGAACTCTTGGGTACGGCCGCCTGGATCTCCTTCCCTAGGCGTTGTTCGAAGGTATCTCTGTCGATGTGGGGGTTATCTTGGGCGAATTTATGTGCGATTCGCTCCAGAATTTCCTGCTTGCCGATTTTGTATGCGGCATGCCCCTCCTCGGTCCAATTCCATTTGGAGAAGTCCCGACCTACGGAATCCGTTGTCTGGTTCACGGCCATCGGCGTAATCTGCATGATGCGTTTGACGGTGCTGAGCTTCATGTCGGTGAACACTTGGTTGCGAAGGTACCGTTGCGCATATAGGAACTCATTTTTGCCAATGACGTTCGAAACCGACGACGGGAGGCCGTTCGTCTGCTGGCTGGTATCGTCGGATGTCTCTTCGCTCTCGGTGATGTCATGTATGAAGTCGAGGGAGGAGAGCTTGGTCTCCAACTGTTCGGCGTCGATGGTGTTGACGTATTGTGCGATTTTCGCGTAAAGGCCCGGCCACGAGACCTGCAATCCCAACAGATATAGGAACGCCTTCTGATCTACCGGTTCGGCTGCGTCGTGCAGTCGGTCCCAGAACATGCTTGACAGCAACAGGAACGTGTTGATGAAGCGCTTCGTCTGTCGTGGGTTGGATTGCAATGCCTCCAGTGCGATTATGCGTACATCATCCTTGAGACTTCTGTCAAGCCAAGTGCCCAGGATCTTCCCCCAGCTTTTCTTGCCTACGAGATTTTCGATAGTGACCTGTGTGCCGGCGTTCTGGGAGAATTCGGATAGCGGGATGGTAAATGGCAGCTGGATGATCTTTTCGAGATACCGGGTTCCGTCGATGGCGCTGCCGTGTGATTTGTAGTGCGTCTCCAAAGCACTGACGATGTAGTTACGATCCAAGGCAAGCACGAAAATCATGCCGGCTCGTCCGGTCAGGGAACTGATGGTCTCTATGGAACGAGTGATGCTGTCCGGGGCGCAACGATCTAAGTCGTCGATGAGAATGACGAGCCGTTTGTTGGCTACCGCTAGGCATCCGGCAAGCAGGTCGAGAGCCTGAGACATGGAAAAACTGTTCTCGTTGAATGGAAGTGTTTCCAGTATCTCGGATACACGCTTCAACGTGGGATTGGCCGATTGCTTAAGGTCAGGGATTGCGTTGGCGTATTGGGCGAGGGTGAATTCCGTTGTCACGGGACCGTTCGCGCCAACAGTGACAGTTGTATTGGCCGCTGCATGTGCCAACCCGGCGAGAAGGCTTTTCATGTATTGGATTGCGGTACGTGCATGGTCGGACAGGGTATGCTTCTTGGTGCTTTCCTCCTGTTCAAGCATATTTTTTACCGCTTGATACATTGCGCCGATGAGTTCCTGATCAAGGTTGGAGGAACGCTCGTGGTGCCATGCATTGAAACTGATGACGATGGACTGTTGCCTCGACTGCTTTTCGACTTTCTGTTGGATGCTGCTCAGCAGCGTGGATTTTCCGCTTCCCCATGGTGCGAACAGTCCGATGGTCATCGGCGTGTTATCGAGTGCGGAGCCGTTTGCGTTATCGCTCGTATCGTCACCACAGATGATTGCGGCCAATGTATTCGCATAGGCTTCGTAGCCGAGTTGGGGCTTGTCCATGATCGGCAGGTCGTTCAACATAGGGATGGGTGTTGTGGGCTTGGGGGTTGTGCTCGTACGCGTTTGGGGTGCCATCCGTACCTACTTCCGGGGAGTCAGCGCTGAATCATTCCGCAACAACGATACATCGGATGATTCGGTGAACGAGGAAGCGGAAACGCTGTTCGGACATCAGTGGGCAGAGAGATGAGTTCGCAACGGTGCGCAATGGTGCAATTAGGTACGCAATCGTGTCATATGGTACGCAATCGTGTAATTAGGTGTGTTTTGCTGCGGTGGCATTATATGACGCCTCGATTCGCGTGGAAACCCCACGGAAACCGTTGGGAAACCGTCGGTAACGTCGTGTTCCCGAATCGGAAACCGTATGGATTCGCTGTTGCAAACAGCGGCGACGATGATGCCTCTCAATCGTGATTCCGGCATGGCCGATGTCGTGCGGATCATCACGCAGCCATGAGAGAGAGGAAGCGTCATGTCGAACCCATTGCGCCGACGGGAGCAAACGCGTCGTCCTATATTCACCAGATTCGCCGCCGCGATGAGCGGTGTGGCGATGCTCGCTACGTTCGGACTGGCATCCGCCGCGGCGGGAAGCATCACCGCCACCGCCTACGCCGATCCGTTCACCAGCAGTCAGACCGCGTCCGCTGCCACCGTGACCAGTGGCACGATTCCCGCCGGGCAGCTCTCCGTCGTGAATTTCGCTCCGAAATGGGGCGACAAGCAGGCCAACAAGGCGAGCATGCTCAAGTACATCGCCGATGCGCATGCTGCCGGCGTCAAAATGATCGTCTTCCCTGAAATGGCGCTCACCGGATACGTGTACTCCTCCGACCCGGATTCGCCTGACTATAAGATGGCGGTCTCGCAGGCGGAGACGACGGAAAGCCCCATCACACGCGAAATCGCCGCGGTTGCGGCGGCCGACGGCATGTGGGTCATCTACGGCACCTCCGAGAAGATTCCCGGAGACACGGACCACGCCTATAATTCCGCATTCGCCATTTCACCGGAAGGCAAGGTCACCTCCTATCAGAAGATCGCACCCGTCGAAGGCGACTGGGCGACGCCCGGCACCACGCCGGTCATCCTCCAGACCGAATGGGGCCTGATGGGATTGAGCATCTGCTACGACACGTATGCGCAACCAGAGATCGAACGATACTATGCGGCGCAAGGTGTCAGCCTGCTCGTCAACCCCACCGCCACGTCACGCAGCTACACCGACATCGATGGTGACGGCGTGAAGGACACGAAAGGCTGGGAATGGTACTACCGCAACCGTCTCGAATCCATCGCATCGCGTGACGGACTGACCATCGCCAGCGCCGACCTCGTCGGACCGGATGGATACAAGGGCGACGATGGCACTCAGCCCTACGATTTCCCGGGCGGCAGCGTCATCCTCCAGGGTGGGTTCGGTTCGGCGAAATACTATGCCGGGCAGAACACCGATGGCACGCTTGTCACCGCGAAGGCAGGCGCGCTCGTCAACGACGCGGATCTGCACCTCGGCGCCGGCAGCACCACGCAGGTCGCGAACGATTTCCACCCCGATTACTACGCGAAGTGGTACGCGGAACTTGCTGATAAGCAGGAAAGCGGCGACGGACTGTCGTACGCCTTCGGCTCCAAGGACGGTCCCACCACCGCGGTCGCGAACGTCAGCGGTGTCTGGGGCGACAAGGAGAAGAACGTCGACATGATGCTCCGCTACGTCAAGGAGGCGCACGAGAAGGGCGTGGATGTCATCGTGTTCCCCGAGACGATTCTCACCGGTTATGACAGCACCGATCCGGCCGGCAAGAACGACGCCCACACCGCCAATCCGGAAGTCAACAAGACGCTCGCGAACAGCAATGACTACATGCAGGTGCTGCTCGCCGAGAAGGTGAAGGGCGCGGACGGCGACACGTCGCGTGGCCCCTCCGTACAGAAGATGGCTGCCGCCGCCAAGGAATACGGTATGTACATCATCTTCGGGCTGCCCGAAATGCCCGACGGTGGGCCGATCACCGACAGTGATGGCATCCGCAAGGTCTACAATTCCGCGGCGATTTGCTTCCCCGACGGTCATACTGACTCCTACCAGAAGATGCATCGTGCCGGCAACGAGGAGAAGGTCTGGTCCGTGCCCGGCGACACCCCCGTCATGTTCGACATGCCGGAGTGGAAGGGCAAGGATGGCAAGGCGCTCAAGGTGGGCATCGACATCTGCCGCGACGGCCACTTCTACCCGGAACTTGGACGCTATTACGCGGCGAGCGGCGCCGAACTCCTGCTGCACCCGACCGCCACTACCGGCAACGCGTGGTACCGTGAAACCCGCATGGGCAGCTATACGGACCGTGACGGACTCGGCGTCGTCAGCGACAACGTGTGGGGACCCGACGGATATCCGCTCGATGCGGACGGCAACCCCGTGTACTCGGTGGATGATTCCGGCGAGACCGTGTCCAGCGGCAAGCCGATCGCCGGATACAACTACGCGGGAGTCGGCAGCGACCCGTTCCGCACGTCCAGCCTGATTATCAACGCATGGTCCGGCAAGAACGGCACGCGCTTCGACTACGCGACCGGCAGTGCGCTCGACACGAGCGGCAGCGGTAAGGGCGCGTCCGCCGATGCCTCCGCCGACATGACGTTCGCGCAGAGCACGTACGATCCCGACAACCTCGAATACCGCACGATGAACCTGTCACAGGCCGGATTCCGCATCACGAACTTCCAGGCAAGGCTGTACTCGAAGATGTACGATGCACTCGCCGTCCGCACAATCGCCGGCTACCAATCGATGTACCCGGCGATGAGCGGCTTGGACAAGTCCGCACTCGATGAGCCGATTGCAAAGGCCGAGACGATTCTCGGCTCGTCGGAAGGGACTGACAAGTACACGGACGAATCCGTGGTGACGCTGACCACAGCGTACGAGGAGGCGTTGTCGCTGAAGAACAACACCACGTTCAGTAGCGAACAGAGCGATCTGGTGACCGCGGCTGTGGGCGATCTGGATACGGCCTTGGCTGCGCTGACCGCGAAGCCGGGGAATGACTCCGGTACGGGTGCAACACCCGGTTCCGGTTCGGGCAGTTCCGATGCCACCGGCAAGAAGTCGGATACGGCGAGTGGCTCCGATACGAAGACGAAGCAACCTGCTTCCATGCCCGGCACCGGTGCCGATACCGCGACCGTGGTCGCCGTAGCCATCCTTCTCCTCGGCGCAGGTGCCAGTGGTGTGCTGATTCGCACACGCTTCCGTAGCAGGTGTGAACGATAGCTTGTTGCTGACTATATTCGGTGGGGGCACGTGATATCTATCGCGTGCCCCCACCTATTTGTATTTGTGCATGTCAGGAGTGGAGTGCGCGTAGGGAATCGCCGCATGCTGCCCGAACATCGTGCGGCTGTCGGTGGTAGAGTGGGGGCGATCGAAGGAGATTGGGGGAATCGCGATGTGGCGTTTTAAAAGGATTTTGGCGTCTTGTGCAGGTGCGGTGCTGGCTCTGGCGATATGTGCGCCATCTGCCTATGCGTGGGGTCCGGAGCGGAAGACCTTCACGATGGAGAATCCGGCTCCGTACAACACATTCAATTCAATAACGGACAATCCTGATGTCGGAGACGAGCGCAATTTCTTCAGAGTGCGTAACGTTGATCAAAACAAATGGGATAAGAAATCAGTTAATGGGTGGATGGACACTATCGAACTGGAAGATGGGGAAGAATATGAGGCGCGCGTGTATGTAGCCAATTCAGCGGAAAACAAGTCGTTGCAAGCTAAGAACGTTCATGTTGCCGTAAATATGCCGACTAAAGATAGTGTTTTTGGGTATGCGTTTGAAGTGAATGCTTTCGTGTCGGCCGACAACGTCGAGCCGAGGCAAATCTGGGACAATGTGGTATTAAAAAGCGAATATCCCTTTCATGTGAAAATAGTTAGTGCTGTATATTGCAATAATATTAAAACAGAAAAGAACTCTGGTTTCAAACTTGGAGAGGATTTGTTTACGAGAACGGGTTCCTTGATTGGGTATAAAAAGATGGATGGTATGATGCCGGCATCCTTTGCGGCTTCAGGCTATGTCCTTATCCGTTTTAAGTATGTCGGACATCCTTTTTGGGAATGGATGGATTCCCGTGTGCTTGGTCGTATAGCAAATAGTTGGGATATGGGAATGAGTAAGAAAACTGAATGTTCTCCTGGTGAGTTTTGTGATTTTTGAAATCGGCATATGAGGGAAGTGGAATGATGGCTATGTTGAAATACGGTAAATGGTTCATGATTCAGGGAATATGTTCAGCGTTATTGATTATGTCGTCATTGGGAGTGGAGCGTCTGTTTGGCAAACAGTATAAAGTGCTTAACGTAACATTATATTTTCTGCTCATTCTTAGCATTTGGGCACTTGTGCTTGTTTGGATGGCTGTGCAATGTGGGCGTTCCTTGGGCTTGATTCATGAGGCGTCGGTATTCCCTATAATCTCATTGGTGATATTCGTGTTTCCGGTTCTCCCCATACCTGGGACCAGCGGATTCGTAAGTACGTTGAGTGAGACTATGGTGGGATTTGTGATTATCTCTCAAGCGGAAGCGCTGTGGAAGATTCATTGTGATCTTTCCGTTGCGCCTTTTAAAAAGACAAAAAATAAATTTCGTAATGCATGATAGTCGATTGTTTAATATCGGTGCAACATTAGAGTCGTATATGAAAAAGTTGAGCGTTGTTGATTGGGTATTGGTTGTTTCATATATTGCCGCAACGCGGTTGGAAAAACTGATTCGCGGTAGGGCTAGGCGTCCCTCGTTGAATGACTTGCGTCCTTGGTATCTTCCTATTGTAAGTCAAATGCGTTCTGCTGTAGAAGCTAGACTCATGTCTTTTGTTGCTATTTGGTTTGTTGGCATCTTGTTTTCATTTCCCATGCTTTTCATATTGCTTTCTTATGTGCCTCATATTGATAAGACTATTGATGGGCTTGAACGATATCAAACCGTAATTCGTGTTGGGGTGGCATTGTTTGTTATTGTATTCGGTTTCATTATTTCATATATTATTTCCTTAGTGTCAAAGCGTGATGAATTTGTTGCATATTTGTCGTCTTTGATGATTCTTGTTTGTGTTTACTCTTTGATAATGTTGGTATTCGTTCCTAACTCCGTTTTGCTGTTCATGGTGCGGGCGTTGCCGTTGATGCTAGTCGTGCTGCCCTTCGTCAGTGGCATAATTCAGAGCGTGGCTTGGAGATGGGGAGCTTCGAAGACAATCGAAAAGCGTGCGTTGTGTTCCGTCACATGGCGTATGCGTTTGCAGACGGTACAGATTCTGCTGATGGTCTTCTTAGTGTGTAGTTGGGCCGTCGTACTATGCAGGACGGCCAAGCCGGAATACCTGGAAGTCAACCTTCGCATACTGTGGGATATATATACGGCGCACGGTCTGGGGAATTTGTAGTTTCTTTCCATCAGCAGTTTCCCGAAACACGAGGTGAGTATGGTGGCCGAGTGGAGAAGGGAGAGACGTGTCTCGGTTATCGATGATGCGTCACGCGGCGCAATCCCCTCTTGCGGAATGACGGCGCCGCAGAAAGCAGGGGGGGCATGGAGCTCTTTGACGGGAACCGGCGATCATCGGCATCCTCGCAGTCGGTGAAGCAGGCAAGAGACAGTCGATACGGCACTCGCGGTGCCAGATACGTCGGTCGCGCAGGCGTTCGCAGCATGACGCGCGTCATCGCATCTATGATTGCGGCGGGTGTGACCGTCGGCATGGCGTTGGGCGTGCCGACAGCGGCCACAGCTGCGCCGAAATCGACGAATGGCGCCGCTTCGGCGCAGACCGTGAACGTCGGTCCCGGAACGGATGGAGGCCGTACCGGACTGCAATTGTCCGACAACTACCTGAGCCATGGTGCTGCCGGGACGTACAGCCTTAACGGTGCGAACGACGAGCCGAGCAAAACCCGTCAGGACAAGGAATACGATTATCCGGGCGGTACCACCAGCCAATACGACTACAAAGACGCCACCCGCGACTACGTATACATCGACACCGGCATCGATAGCGACAAGGACGGGCAGACCGACCTCGTCCGCGCCGACTTCATCCGCCCCAGCGATACGCAGCTCGATGGCAGGAAAATTCCGGCGATTATGGATGCGAGCCCGTACTACGGCGATCTGCAGGCCAAGCAATATGAGGATATGAACGACAAGGCCAACAGCCGTCAGACCTCGTTCGCCGGAAACTACGACAACTTCTTCGTGCCGCGCGGCTATGCGTACATCATGCTCGACATCACCGGCACCGCACTGTCGCAAGGGTGCACCGACATCGAGGGCCCGAATGATGTCGCGTCCGCGAAGGCCGTTGTCGACTGGCTCAACGGTCGTGTCAAGGGCTATCGTTCCCTTACCAACCGCAGCCAGGCCAACGAGGAGAAAGCCGACTGGTCCAATGGGTTGATCGGCGTGGAAGGCGGATCATACGATGGTGCCGCGGCCAACGCACTTGCCGTCACCGGCGTCGAAGGCCTCAAGACCGTCATTCCTGAAGAATCCATCAGCAGCCAATACAACTGGTACCGCAACAACGGTGCGCAGCTCAGCAACTGGTGGGAACCGGACGCGTTCGCGAACTCGCTCGTCACTGATCCAACTCAGAACGCGAAGTGCGCGGCCGCTGGCCATTGGAACGCAATGAACAAGGGGGCTGAGCTCTCCACCCGCAACTACAACGACTTCTGGGCGGCGCGCAACTACGAGGATAAGGTCGGCAACATCAAGGCCAGCGTATTCCTCATCCAAGGCGTCAACGATCTCAACACCAAGATGAACAACGTGGATAAGTACTGGGAGTTGCTTCAGAAGCATCATGTGCCCAGCAAGATTTGGATCACTCAGAACGGTCACGATAATCCGAAATACTACCGTCATGACGAGTGGATTCTCACCCTGCACAAGTGGTATGACCATTGGCTGTACGGCATCGACAACGGCATCATGAGCGAGCCGCAGGCATCCGTCGAGTCTTCTGACGGCACGTGGAAGGACTATGCATCTTGGCCGACGCCCGACGCGAAGAACGTGACGTTGACACTCGACTCCGCGAAGAATGGTACGAGCGCAGGAACGCTTGGAACCAGCGCGCATGCCGTTTCCGGCACTGAGGAGGGCTTCGGCGGCTACCGTGTGGATGAAGGCGTTGAGGACGAGACGACTGACCAGCTCGGGCAGCCGCTCGACAGCGCACGGTCCATTCCTCAGGAGAATCGTCTCGCTTATCTGACGGAGCCGTTGCAGGCCCCAGCCCACATTTCCGGTACGCCTGCACTGTCGCTGAAGGTCAAGGCCTCCGATGCCGATGCCAATCTATCGTTCGCGCTCGTCGATTACGGCAACGGCACCCGCATCAAGGCCACGCCCGCACTATCCACGGTGGAATATGACGAGAACCACATGTTGTGCCTCGGAGGTGAAGGTCAATACGACGACGGTTGTTCGCCAACCGGATCCGAACGCAAAGTGACCTCCGATGCGTATGTGATCACGCGCGGATACGTAAATACCGCCCACAAGGATTCGCTGACCGCGCTTACTCCAACGCCGGTCAACGAGTACTATCCGATTTCTTGGGACGCGTACGCCACCGACTACACGGTTCCTGCCGGGCATCGGCTTGGGCTCGTCATCTTCAATACGTCGACTCGACTGGCCGATACCGGTCGCTTGTCCGACTTCACTGTGAGCACTGCCGATGCCAAGCTCACCCTGCCATTGAGCACTACGGCGAAATCCGCGGCACCTACCAGTGTGACGGCGCAATCGAAGCCGGTCCGTGGCGGTGGCGATGTCACCGTGGCGTGGAAGTCGCCGGAAGGCAATGACTCGCTGCTGACTGTGAATGGCTACGAAATCCAGGTGTTGCCTGCACAGGCGGGAGCCGATGCGAAGAGCTACTCGACAAAGGTATCTGGTGCGGATGCGACGACCGCCGTGATCAGTGGCGTCCCCGCTGGTGATTACACGGTGCACGTGCGTGCACTGACCGGCGAGTCCGCGTCGGACTGGTCGGATTCCGCGTCGGTGACGGTGACGGCCGCTCCGGAAAAGCCTGAACCCGGCACGAACGGGGCCGGTCCCGTGACAGGCACGGCCCGACCGGTCTCCGGCAATAACGGCTCGTCCGATCGGAACCCGCTTTCCAACACCGGATCGGCGATTCTGGCGGTGGTCATCGTGGCGGTGGTCGCGTGCGCGGCCGGCGTCACCGTGATGGTCATCCGCCGTCGCCACCGCCAGTGATCGTGTGACGCGCATGCGCCTTGCGCTGGGCGACTGACGGCAATACCAGTTGCCGCGCAAGAAATCCCGGGAATCCACGTCGATTTCCGGGATTTCTTGCGTTGAGACCGTCTCAGTGCAAAGATTCCCGGACAATAACGCTGTCGTCCCGGATTTCTTGCGCTGAGTCGTGGTGGGTGCACATATTCCCGGACATGGCTGATGATTTCCGGGATTCTTTGCGCCGCGGTTCGTTGGGCCGCGCCAAGATCCGCGGTGTCCGAACCTTCTGATCTGTATAACCCGCCTCTATGACGACACATATGTTTTTGTTGTTGGACAGAATCATGGCGGATGGTGTTTACTGCCGGGTACGGGGAAACCGAGAGGAAGGAGAAGCGCGGGGCGTCATGCTCCGCGCGGAACATCATATGACCGCATCGTCCGCAACGGCATCATCGATCGGGGCATCGATCACGGCGGCGTCAACCGCATCATCAACCGCGACGTCATCCGCATCATCGTCGAACGCAACGTCCACCGCGACCACGCGACGCAACGGAACCGCGCGACTGCGCAAGGCGGCGGCGCTCGCGCTCGCCGCCGCGCTGTCGCTGTCCACCGCGGCGATCGTCACGCCGGCGTCGTACGCGACGCAACAGAACGCGAACGCCGTCACGGCCAGTGCGGCGGCAACCGCAACCAACACCACCAATGCCGCGCCGTTCGACGCTACCGAGCGCGCGCTGCTCGACGGCATCGACGACGACTACATGCTGAAGAACGTGCAATATGTGCACGACAACATTGGACCGCGCGTCGCCGGAACGCCGGCGGACGAGGCGAGCGCCGACTACTTCGCGAACGACTTCAAGGAGCTCGGCTACGGGCCGTTCTCGCAGGCGACCGCGGCGGACGGGACCGACGACTACTTCGACACGTTCGCCAACGACCGCGTCAACAGCCGCATCGGTGCATCCGTCACCATCGACGGACGCGAGTACACGGCGCTCGCGCCGGGCTGGGCGGACGACAGCGTGTACAGGGGCTACGAGACGCCCACCGTCACCGGCGACACCGTCTACTACGCGGACGTGGACGACGCCGTCGCCGCGAACGCGAACGACGTCGCCGGGAAGATCGTGCTGACCAACCGCAAGACCTACGACCAGTGGGACCGCAACAGCACCGCCTACGCGGACGCGGCCCGCGCGCTGCAGGCCAAAGGCGCGAAGGCCGTCGTGTTCTTCCACAGCAAGTACACGGTCAACGCGGACGGCGGCACCTCCGCCGAGCACCCGTTCCCCGCGCCCAAGACCGGCGGCGACATCACCATCCCGGTGATCCTCGCCTCCTACCTCGACGGACGGCAGATTGTGAAGAAGCTCGGTGCGACCTACAATGACGCGGCCGGCAGCGGCGCGGCCGACGGCAAGCCGCAGAGCGTGCAGGCGACCGTCGTGAACCGCCGCAACACGCACACGAGCAACATCCTCGCCGTCAAGAAGGCCGCGCAGTCGTCCGACAAGTACGTGATCGTCGGCGCGCACCGCGACAGCGTGTTCGGCGCGGAAGGCGCGAACGACAACCTGTCCGGCACGGTCAACGTGCTCGCCATCGCCAAGGCGCTGAGGAACATCCCCACGAACGTGAACGTCGTGTTCGCGCTCTGGGCCGCGGAGGAGGACGGGCTCGTCGGCTCCGCGCACTTCTACGGCAGCTTCCTGTACCCGAACGACTGGGGCAGGCAGCATGTGATCGCCTACTACAACATGGACATGGCCGCCACCTCGCAGACGCGCAACAGCGTGCTCACCGTGCACACGCCCTACCGTGACGCCGACGGCAAGCCGCAGCAGAGCGTTGCTGGCGACGTGGCCGAACACCAGGCCGAACGCTACTGGGACTACACGGACGGCAAGTACGCGGAATGGTGGACCAAGGGGCCCGACGACACCGTCGACCTCCAGTACTTCGGCAACTGCTCCGACCACGCGACCATCACCGGCGCGACGGGCGCGAACGGCACGCCCAAGCTCGGATTCGGCGAAGGCATCCCCAGCGTGTACATCTTCTGGGGCGACCGCATCGGCGACGGGCGCAACGACGTCACCGAGCAGAACTACCACGTGATCGGCGACATCTACCAGTGGCCCTCGGACGAGGACCAGTTCACCGTCGTCAGCGACGACCACCCGTTCACCGGCAACTACAGCATCGAACGCGCCACGATTCTCGCCAGCGTGTTCGCGCTCTCCGTGTACAACACGGCCGCCGCGCCCGTGCAGGGCCTCGAGAACGGCAAGACCTACACCGGCGACACGACGTTCCACGTGGCCTACAACTACCGCAATGACGTGAAGGTCGACGGCAAGCCGGTCGCCGCGAACGAGAACGGCGACGTCACCCTCGCCGCCGACGACGCCGACCACACGGTGAGCGTCGCCGACGTGTTCGGCGAGTCCGCCACGTACAGCGTGCACGTGGCGAAGGGGGATGACGGGAATGGTGCCGGTAACGCGGGGGCCGGGAATAACGCCGGTTCCGGCTCTGCCGCCGGGAATGCCAACGCCGGGAATGCCAACGCGGCCGGACAGGGATCCGCGCAGGCGGCCGGTTCCGGGGAGCGGAACGGCAACGGCCTGTCGAACACCGGTTCCGCCGTCGCCGGACCGCTCGCCGTGGCCGCCGTGCTGCTGATCGCCGCCGTCGGACTGCTTCGCGTGCGCGGCGTGCGCGACGGATACGCGGGATCCGACGGGAAGCGGGAGTGAGTAGCTTTCCGGGGACGCTTCTGGGGCGGGCTACCGCTTGGAAGCGGCCCCAGAAACTGCCTTGCGGCGTTCCAACGTGTCTCAGAGGCGGGAATCGAGTATCGACCTCCCACCCCTGAGACGTTTGTGTATGGTTCCGCGGCTTATGTGCATGGTTTGAGGTCGAATGTGCAGGGTTTTCGGCCCGACGTGCATGATTTTCGATGCAACGTGCAGTCCCTGAGCCGTAATATGCGTACACAGGTGCCGAAGAAGACGCGTGAGCCCGATGCCGACGATGTGGGGAGCCTTGGAATTCCAAGGCTCCCCACATCGCGTTTCGACTGGTTTCGCTTGCTCTTCACGGGGTGACCCTACACGTTGTGTCCTCGATTCCACACACTGGGGGCGCGACTTTACAGATTGCACCTTCAACCGTGCAGGAAAGCCGTCGAACCATACACATCACGTGCCGGACCATACACATTGCACCCATCGTCATCGTCATCGCTTGGCGAGAACCATCGGAGTGGAGGGGAATACCGCCCATTACCCCCGCGACGTGCGACGACCTCACTTATCCCAGCCTATGCACTTGCGGGCGAGACCGAAGTCGACGGCCTCTAGGCGTGACGCCGCGCTACTCGCAGGCCACGCCGTCGCGGTCGCGGTCGAGCTTGGTGGAGTAGCCGGGCTGGCCTTGGTAGAGCGGGGCCTTGCCGGCGGCGCGCACGGCCGTGCAGTTCGGGTAGTAGACGTTCGCGTCCTGCTGGGCCTGCTGTTGCGCCTGGGCCTGGGCCTGGGCTTCGGCCTGACGCTGGGCCTCCTCGGCGGCCTTGCGCTGGGCTTCCTCAGCCGCGGCCTTGGCGGCCGCCGCCTCTTCCGCCTTGCGCTGGGCCTCCGCCGCTGCCGCATCGGCCGCCGCCTGTGCCTCGTCGTTCAACGGCACGGTCTGCGTCGGGCAGGTGGCGAGCACCTTCGTCATCGCCTTGCGTTCCGCTTTGGTGACCCACAGCGAATACTTCGCCTTCACGCCGATCTGACGTGCCACGTATTCGCAGCGGAACGACTTGTTCTTCGGCAGCCAGGTGGCCGCGTCGCCGTCGCTCTTCTTCTGGTTCGACGGGCCGTCGACCGCGAGCAGGTTGTACGGGTCGTTGGCGAGCTGCCTGCGCTGCGACTTGGACAGCTTCTGCGCGCCCTTCTGCCACGCGTCGGACAAGGCGACCACATGGTCGATCTGCACGGCGCTGCTCGTCTTGTTGCCGCGCTTGAAGCTGATCGTCTTGCCCGTGTACGGGTCGGCGAGCGTGCCCGTCATGACGATGCAGTCGTGCGTGCCCGCCTTGAACGTCACGTCGGTCATGTCGCGCTTGAGGATGTCGTTGCGCGTATCGCAGCCGTTGTGGTCGACGTCCGCCCACGCCGCGCCGAACTGCGTGCGCGCGTATCCGGTCTTCGGCGCGCGTCCCTTGGTCTTGAGCGTCGCCAGCACTTCGGTCGCGGCCTTGCCCTCGAAGTCGGTGGTCGCGGCGAGCGCCGGAGTCGGCGCGACCAGCATCGTCGCCGCCATCGCGACCGTCGCCGCCGCGGCGAGCGCCGTCGCGAACACGCCTGTTCCATGACGATGGATTCCGAACATGATGATTCCTTCCTTTCTCTCTGAATCGCGTCGACGCAGGCTACGTGTGCGGGATGATCTGCCGCTTTGCATGGTGCCGTCACGCTGTGCCGCGCCGATGCGGTCGAACCGGATTCCGGTCCGGCACGATTCGTCGCATGAGTCATTATGCACGGTTCGGGAGGATTTGCGAAATGCTCACGAACCGTGATGCCGAGATTGGCCGCTTGGGGGACGATTCGCGGTTAAGTGCCGAAAAATGTCGTCTGCGACATTTTTCGGCACCAAAAAATGCGTTCCACGACATTTTTCGGCACTTAAGCCGTTCCCGGATATCTGATGCGGCGCGATTGCGGCTGTGCAATGTCGCGGCTGTACCGGTGCATCAGGGTTGTGGCGGACCTGTCTTTCAGCGGCGTCCGTCGTAGATTTGATCGACCTGCGGCATGATGCGTCGCACGAATTCCGCCATCCGCGGCACGGAGAACGCGACCTGTCCGTATCCGGACGCGTAGATGAGGCCGAGTTCGATGAGCGAGGCGCGGGCGCTCGCCGCCGAACCCTCATTGGCGAACCGCTTCTTCACATCCGCGGTGCGCACCGGACCATCCGACAAATCCGCCATGATGCGCAGGTAGGCGCGCCCGTTCTCCGTGGCGCGCAGCCATCGGGTCATGTACAAGCCGTGATCGAGCATGTCCAATGCCTCCGGCTCGCCCTGCTCCACCGCCGTGACGTTGATTGGATTAGTGGTCGAGGCGTTCCATGTGGCCGCACCGTACGCCTGGATGAAATACGGATAGCCCTGCGACAGTGTCTCCAGTTTGTCGAGGGCCGCGTCGTCGAACGGACGTCCTGTTTTCTTCGCCGGGGTCTGGAAGCCCTCGCGGGTCGCCGTGCTGTCCAGCTTGTCGATTTCTCGATAGTCGAACAGGCGCTCCGCATACGAGCGTGCCTTGGATAGAACGCCGGGCAGATCCGGCAGTCCGGCGCCGACGATGTAGAAGGGGAGTCCGCGCTGCCCCATCTCGTGCTGGATGGTGATGAGATCGCTCAGCGGCGTCTTGTGCATCTCCTGCATCTCGTCGATGAACAGGTACAGACCCGAATTGTCGCTCTTGAGCTCTTTGCAGATGCCTTCGATGAGCAGTTGGAGCCGGTACGATTCGGTGCGGAAATCGGGCTTGCCGTTCAGTTCCGCGGAGGCTTTGACTCCCATGAAATCGAAGGATACCGATTCCACGTTGGAGAAGACCTTGGCCACGCGCTCGCGGATGTCGGTTTTTCCGATGCGCGCTATCGCCAAGGGGATTTCGTGAAACAGGGCGTCATACGTCGTGGCGGCGTTGGCGTTCGCCTCGATCTTGAGGGTCGCCATGTGGCGTTGGTCGGCGATGTCGCGCATGTGCATCAGCAGCACGGTCTTGCCGATGCCGCGTAAACCGTACAGCATGACGCCGCGGTTGAGGAGTTGCAGCTTCGTCCGCGCCGCCATCCTATCGATGAGGGCGATTTCGTGTTCGCGCCCTACCAAGGCGGGCGGTTGCAGTCCTGCACCCGGCATAAACGGGTTCAACGCCTGCAGCGGTGTCGTCATGTCGCCCATACGCCCTCCAGATAAGTTCAGATAACCTCAGATATCTTCAATATAGTCAGATAAACCGGATAATTTCAGATAAGTTTTGTGATGTGAGTGGGACGGAATCGGACTTTGTTTTGGCCGATACCGAAGGCCGGTATCCTGAGGGGTATGAATTCCGAATCCATCGCGCAGATCCGAGACGAGGCCGCGGCGTCGCTGGTTCCCGAGCGGCAGCAGCAGTGGGAGCAGTTTCTGACGCCCATGCCCGTCGCCGAGCAGGCGGTGGGATTGTTCACGGGATCCGATGAGCCGCAGCAGATTCTCGACCTCGGGTCGGGTTCCGGCATTCTGGGTGCGGTCACGGCGAAACGGTTCGCGGATGGCGCCAGCGTGCTCGCCATTGAGCGGGATGTCGCGTTGGCACAGGCTTCCGAAACGTCGTTGCGTCAGGTGTGCGACGATGTCACGGTTCTCAACGATTCGGTCTTCGACGTCGCGCTGGAGCCTCGCTTCAGCCGGGTGATTCTCAATCCGCCGTACAAGAAGATCGCTCCGACCGTCATCGCGACGAACAGCGGCGACGTCAAGGTGACGAATCTGTATACGGCGTTCCTGGTCATTGCGATTCAGGCGCTTGCCGCGGGAGGCGAGTGCGTGGCGATCATTCCCCGATCGTGGATGAACGGCGACTATTTCAAGGATTTCCGCAAGTGGATGCTGCGTGAATGCAGTCTGGACGCGATGGTCGTGTATGGCTCGCGGCAGGAGCATTTCAAGGATATGGGCATTCTGCAGGAGATCATGCTGCTGAAGGTGTCGAAGCGCTCGCAGGTGAAGAAGGTCACCGTGTTTCCCGACGCATCGCCGGCGACGCCGCTGGAACGGCAGTCGCAGGAGATGGTCGCGCTTCGTGCGCTCAGCATGGGGCGTGACCGTATCCTGCGCATCCAACGGCAGGATGCGCGTCTTGCCGGGTTCAAGACGCTGGCCGATGAGGGATTGTGGGTGTCTACCGGCAAGCTGGTGTGGTTCCGGAACCGTGATGTGTTGTCGGATGACGAGGTGGTCGGCGGGCATCCGTTGTACTGGTCGGACAATCAGGATGGTCTGCGTATGGAGCATCCGGTCGAGTGCGACCGTGCGCAGTGGGTGACCGGTGCTGCCGACGATCGGCATGTTGTGCTGCCTGCGGGTGGCTACTGCATGGTGAACCGGTTCTCCGCGAAGGAGCAACGGCACCGCATTTACGCGTCGTATCTCAACAGCGATGTGGATTTCGTGGCGGACAACAAGCTCAATTACGTGCATCAGGGGACGTCGCGCAAGACGATTCCACTGGATGATGCGGTCGCGCGTGGGCTGACGTTGTGGCTGTCGTCGTCGATTGTCGACGAATGGTATCGGCAGGTGTCCGGCAGCACGCAGGTCAACGCTACGGATCTGAGGCAGATGCCGTGCCCGTCGAAGCAACAGCTCGCCGTGTTGGCTGGTATGCTGTCAGTCAACGATGCACCGGACCAGAGTCTCGTCGACGAGACGATTGGGGGACTGTTCGAATGGGCGAAGGCAAGCTGATTGACGAAGCCATGGAGCTGCTGCGCCGATTCGAACTCGGCGACCAGCAGCTCAACAGGCGGAGCGCGATGATTCTGCTCGCACTGCTGCAACTCAGGGACGGGGATTCTTGGGATAAGGCCGAGAACCCGATGTTGGGCACTCGCGCGATTATGGATTGGATTCGTGATGAGTTCGGTGTCGCCTATAAGCCGAACACGCGTGAGACCGTCCGACGATTCTCACTGCACCAGTTCGTCATCGCGGGACTCGTGGAGGAGAACGCCGATCAGCCGAATAGGCCGATCAACTCACCGAAGTGGAACTACCGGGTGACCGATGATGCGCTGAAGGTGATTCGCAAATATGGTACGGAGCGGTTCTCTTCCGAGCTTGATGTGTTCCTGGCCGCCCACACGTCATACCAGTCGCTCGCCGAGGAGCGACGGCATATGCCGAAGACTCCGGTGACGCTGCCTTCCGGCCGTGATATCCGTCTGTCCTCGCAAGGGCAGTCCACGCTCATCAAGGCGATGGTGGAGGAGATGCTGCCGCGGTTCGCGCCGGGATGTCAGGTCGCGTTCATCGATGACACCGACCACCAGCATGGTGTTGTGGATACCTCGTTGATGGATGAGTTGGGTATTACACTTCGGGCGCGCGAGAAGGCACCGGACGTGATCGCGTGGGATGCCGAACGCGGATGGCTGTTCCTGATGGAGGCGGCCAGCACGCACGGCCCCGTGGATGTGACCCGCAAAGTCGAGTTGCATGACCTGTTCGCCGACCAATGGGACAAGGTGGTGCTGGTCTCCTGCTTCCCGAACCGTTCGGTCATGCAACGCTACTGCGCGCAGCTCGCATGGGAAACCGAAGTCTGGTGCGCCGACACCCCCGACCACATGATCCACCTCAACGGCTCCAGATTCATGGGGCCGTATGGCTCCTTTTAAGAGCGACTTTGTTTTTTCGTGAGGAAAAAGGTTTTGGGATTAGAAAGAGAGAATCAAAATGAAGATTGAAAGCATGTCTGTTTCGAATTATAGGTCAATTGGGAAACAGACTACATTTAAAATTGGTAATATGACTACGCTTGTTGGTCCCAATAATGAAGGTAAGACGAACCTTATTAGAGCGCTTGTCGTCGGTATGAATTTAATACGACTGAGGGCAAATTACTCAAATTCCGATTGGAGTAAATCGGTATATTCCCCATGGAAGAGGTATAATTTTTCGCATCAATCTTTGAGGGATGAAGGGTATGACTGGGAATATGATTTCCCGCTCTCAAAGCAAAAAAATAAAAGCGGAATGACGCGCATTAGGGTGACATTTAGCTTGAATGAAACTGAAGTTGATGAATTTGTTCAATCGACTGGGATTCGGACGAATGGCACCTTGCCAATCCAAATTGACCTAAGGCGGGATTCGGCCACTCTTAGTATTGTAAAACAAGGTAATAGTAAACGGAACTATGAGAATAAGGCTCAAAGCATAGCTAAATTCATTTCCGGAAAGATAAATGTGATATATGTTCCTGCGGTTAGGACGGAAGAACAGGCGCGTAGATTACTGAATAATTTGCTATCGATAAAAATGAGGTCATTGTTTGATGATCCTCAATATAATAAGCTAATTGAAGAGATTAATGATAAAAGACGTGCTATTATTGAAGAAATAGAAAGTACTATTCGGGGCTCGGTTAGTGAATATATGACCTCGGTGAGTCGAGTCCATATATCAACCGATCGTTTGGAGTCATTTTCCAGTCGTGTTCTAGATGTCTCTATTGATGATGGTTTTTTAACTCCTCTTGGCCAAAAGGGTGACGGCATTAAAAGTTTGTTCACGCTTGCTTTAATGCAGGAGCTGTCTAAAGAAAAATCCTCTGCGCATAGTTATTTGTTGATAGTCGATGAGCCTGAGGCTCATTTGCACCCTAATGCAGTTCGTGAGTTGCAGAGAATCTTGGAAATTTTTTCGGAAACTCAACAGGTGTTGGTTGCGACTCATAATCCAATTATGGTTAATAGGGAAGATGTCTCTTCGAATGTTCTTGTTGCGAATAGTACAGCCAAGCCTGTGCAGAGATTGGCAAAAATTCGTGAATCCCTTGGAGTGCAGGTTTCCGATAATTTGTCGTCTGCTGAAATTGTGATTCTTGTTGAAGGGCCTTCTGATGTGCAAATTATTTCTAATGTTTTAAAAAAAGGAGTACTTTATTTGCAAATCATCTTTTGCATCATAATATTGTGATTCAAGATGTTGGTGGAACTCATGGAATGATTAATGAGATTAAGCGCCAAAAAAGTAATATTTGTAGAATCATCTCCGTTCTGGATAACGATAATGCCGGTATACAGACGCGCGATAGGATTCTAGAAAGCGGCTTGCTTCCTGAAAGGGATGTGTTTATGATTGGCATCCATAGTGGTGGTGAAAATGAAATAGAAAATTCCATTAATCCAGATGTTTATTGTGGGTCTTTGCATGATGAATTTGGTAGAGATTTTTCTCCTAATCAATTCAGAAATCCGTCCATTAAATGGTCTAAGAAGTTTTCTGATTACTGTATTAGTCTCGGAATGGGAGATTCTGATGAAGATAGAATAGACAGAGCCAAGAAGATTGTTGCCGACTCTGTTATGCGCTATAATGGGGATCCGTTGATTGATGCCGCGAGGCCACTTTTTGATGCATTATTGCAAGTTATCTTCCCTAATAGGCCTTAATTGTTTCTTAAATGAAACATCCTGTTTTCACTAACGGAATATACTTTCTTTGTTTCTTTGCATTGGTATGACGAGGGGAGCCTGATGAGACTTACACCACGGGAGACGGATAAGCTGATGCTGTACTTGGCGGGGCAGCTCGCCAAGGACCGCAAGGCTCGGGGCGTCAAGCTGAACTATGTGGAGGCGATCGCACTGATCTCCTCTGAGTGCGTGGAGCGGGCGCGCGAAGGCGCGACAGTCGCCGAACTCATGCAGTACGGGCGCACGCTGCTCAAGCCCGAGGACGTGATGGACGGCGTGGCCGAGATGCTCGAAGTCGTCGAGGTCGAGGCCACGTTCCCCGACGGCACGAAGCTCGTGTCCATCCACAACCCCATCGAATCGACCGAAAAGCTCGTGCCCGGCGAATACCTGCTCGCCGACGGCGACCTCACCATCAACGAAGGCAAGGACGCCATCGAACTCGACGTGGTCAACACCGCCGACCGACCCATCCAGATCGGCTCCCACTTCCACTTCTTCGAAGTCAACAAGTACCTCAAGTTCGACCGCAAGGCCGCGTACGGCAAGCGCCTCGACATCGCCGCCGGCACCGCCGTGCGCTTCGAACCGGGCGAATCGCACCGCGTGCGGCTCATCGACATCGGCGGCACGCGTGAGATCCACGGATTCAGCGCGCTCGTCGACGGCAAGCTCGACGACCCGATCGTAAAGGAAGCGGCGTTCAGGAAGGCGAAGGAGGAGGGGTTCCTGGGGGCCTGAGGACCCCCTCAGTCCGCCGGAGGCGGACAGCTCCCCCTGACAGGGGGCGCGGGACTACCCCTCAGTCCGCTTCGCGGACAGCTCCCCTGACAAGGGGAGCCGGGAATTACGCCCCGACAGGGGCGCGCGGGACTACCCCTCAGTCGGCTTTGCCGACAGCTCCCCTGGCAAGGGGAGCTGAGATAAGAGACTTAAGGATTTGATATGAGCAGGATCATTACTCGTAAGGATTATGCGGGGATGTTCGGGCCGACCACGGGGGACCGCGTGCGACTCGGCGACACCAGCCTCGTCATCGAAGTGGAGAAGGACTACACGCATTACGGCGACGAACTGAAGTTCGGCGGCGGCAAATCGTTCCGCGACGGCATGGGCCAATCCTCCGTCCAACTCGACGCCGAATCGCCCGACACGGTCATCACCAACGCGCTCATCGTCGACTGGACCGGCATCTACAAAGCCGACATCGGCATCAAAAACGGCAAAATCAGCGCCATCGGCAAAGCCGGCAACCCGCAGACCATGACCGGCGTCACGCCCGGACTCGAAGTCGGCTCCGGCACCGAAGCCATCGCCGGCGAAGGCCTCATCATCACCGCGGGCGGCCTCGACACGCACATCCACTTCATCTCGCCGCAACAGGTGCGCACCGCACTCGCCGGCGGCGTCACCACGATGATCGGCGGCGGCACCGGCCCCGCGGACGGCACCAACGCGACCACCTGCAACCCGGGCGCGTTCCACCTCGCCCGCATGATCGAAGCGGCCGAAGCGCTGCCCGTCAACATCGCCTACCTCGGCAAAGGCAACGACTCCAGCCCGGAACCGCTGCGCGAACAGATTCGCGCCGGCGCGGCCGGACTCAAGATCCACGAGGACTGGGGCTCCACGCCCGCCGTGATCGACACGTGCCTCGGCGTCGCCGACGAAACCGACACGCAGGTCGCCATCCACACGGACACGCTCAACGAAGGCGGCTGCGTGGAGGACACGATCGCCGCGTTCAAAGGCCGCACCATCCACACGTACCATACGGAAGGCGCGGGCGGCGGCCACGCGCCAGACATCATCCGCGCGGCCGGATTCCCGAACGTCCTGCCGAGCTCCACGAACCCGACCATGCCGTACACGCGCAACACGATCGACGAACATCTCGACATGATGATGGTCTGCCACCATCTCGACCGCAACGTGCCTGAGGACATCTCGTTCGCCGACTCGCGCATCCGCCCCGAGACCATCGGTGCCGAGGACGTGCTGCACGACATGGGCATCATCTCGATGATGAGCTCCGACTCGCAGGCCATGGGCCGCGTGGGCGAGGTCATCACGCGCACCATCCAGACCGCCGACAAGATGAAGAAGCAGCGCGGGCCGCTCCCCGAGGACGAGCACGACAACAACCGCAACGACAACTTCCGCGTCAAGCGATACGTGAGCAAGTTCACCATCAACCCGGCCATCACGCACGGCGTCTCCGACTACGTCGGCTCCGTCGAAGTCGGCAAGATGGCGGACCTCGTGCTGTGGCAGCCGTCCATGTTCGGCGCGAAGCCGGAGATGGTCATCAAAGGCGGCTCCATCGCCTACTCGCGCATGGGCGACGCGAACGCGTCCATCCCCACGCCGGAACCCGTCTACTACCGCGACATGTTCGGCGCGCTCGGCCGCGCGCTCGGCTCGTCGTGCGCGACCTTCGTCTCGCAGGCCGCCATCGACGACGACATCAAGGGCAAGCTCAACCTGCAGCGCCAGGTCCTGCCCGTGCACGGATGCCGCACGCCCGGCAAGAAGGACCTCAAGTTCAACGACGTCCTCGCCGACATCCAGGTCAACCCGGAGACCTTCCAGGTGACGGTCGACGGCGAGCTCGTGCACTCGGATCCCGCGTACGAGCTGCCGTTGACGCAGCGGTACTTCCTGTTCTAGGGGGAGTCGGGGTTTCTCTTCCGGGGTTTCTCGGGGAGGGATGGTGCGGATGTTGCGTTCCGGCTATCTCTCCCCCAGTCCGCTGCGCGGACAGCCCCCTCGTCAGAGGGGGCCGGATGTGGGGCTTGCGTTAGGGCGGGCTGAGGTGATGGTTCCTCAGTCAGTACCCCCTCAGTCCGCTGCGCGGACAGCTCCCCCTAGAAGGGGGAGCAGAATGTTAAGGAGTCGCGAGTATGCCGGCGGGTGCCTTGGCTCGCTCCCCTTTGAAAGGGGGAGTAGGAGACGGGTTAGGATTCGGTGGCCATGGCGGCGATGTCTTGGATGAGGTCGAAGGCGTCATCGCCGCGTTTGGTGAGGACTCGGACGCAGACGCCGTCGATTGCGCGGCTCGCGCCAAGCTCGCCGGCGAAGCCGATCGCGTCGGCGTGCGCGCGGATACGGTCGATCAGCGCGTCCTCGGCGGCGATGCGCGCCGTCTCAACGCGCTCGCGGACCGCGTCGGGTGTCATATCGACGTCGTCGTCGGCGGCGCTCGAATCAGCCGGGTCGAGTTCGGGGAGGTGGACGTAGAGGACGCCGCAGTGGGTGAACTCGCGCCACATGCCCATCTCCGTGTAGTCGAACGACTCCGGTTCCAGCAACATGCGGTCGGCGAACGCGAGACGCGACTGCGGACCGTCCGATTTGCGTGGACGGCCGGGATGGGAACGCGCCGCGGCGAACGCTTTGGTCACGGCGGCGGGTTCGTCGACGATGACTCGTAGGCGGTTCGTGAAGCGGCGCATCGCCCAGCGTTCGTCCATGCCGACGCGGCCGCACGTGACCACGTCGCCGTAGACGAACGTCGATTCGGCGGCGATGCGCGCCGTGGTGAGATTCTCGAACGTGCTGTTGCGGAACGGGATGACCGGGAACGGGAGGAACACGGCCTTCGCGTCGCCGCGGGCCGTCAGGTCGATGGTGCGCGCCGCCATGCCGTCGGACGTGTCGAGCACCTTCTCGTAGCTCTGCGTCCTGATCGTCGAATCCGTGCCGGGCGCGAAGTCGATGGCGATATGCGCCTCGTCGCCCTTGAGGAAGCCGGGGGAGGCGAGCATCACGATGAAATCCGAATGACGGCCGTTCGTGAACGGCGTCATCAGTTTGAACGGGGCTTCGAAATACACGTCGTCGATCTTCGTGCGCCCATGGCGGAACGCGGTGGTCAAACGGAACGTGCTGCTTCCCATGGACGGGCCTTTCTGCGTGGCGGCGGCGAAACAGGTTCATTATGCCGCGCGTCGGGCAACGCAATGTTTCGATGCGGGCGGGCGTCAGCGCGATGCGGGGCGGTACGGGGACGCGGGCGCACGGACGGGCGGCCGCACGGTGCGTGGGCGGTGGTGTCGCGCGTGGCGCGGACGTGGTGTACAGTAGGGGAGTTGCATGTCGCGACGTACGCCCTCGGGCGGGCCGCGGATGCATGATTCTGGGTTCGTAGCTCAGTGGATAGAGCGTCTGTCTCCGGAACAGAAGGTCGAGGGTTCGAACCCCTTCGAGCCCACCCGGAATCGAGGCCCCGCATCGTAGGATGCGGGGCCTTCGGCGTCTCCGGCCGGGAAGAGCGGCAGGGGGCATGGAAAGTCGTAGGGGACAGGTCCAAGTGAGTGGCCTGAATCTGCGGTGGACCTGGATCTGCATGGTTGGAGGGGGAACCTGCATGGTTCAAGGGCGAACGTGCATGGTTCAAGGGCGAACGTGCATGGTTCGGCGACATACCTGCATGAGACGAGGGCGAACCTGTACGGTGGGGTGCTGAAGAATGGGGCTTCATCGTGTCGGAGCCTTGGCAGGATTGTTGGAATATGGCCGATTCATTGTTCGTGATGGACGTCTGCGGCGGGTGCCTACTGAAGGGTGGTGTGCAGGTTCGGATAACAATCCTGCAGGTTCGTGCTCGAATCATGCAGGTTGGACGTCGAATCACGCAGGTTCGTCTTCGGACTTCGCAGGTTCGTACGTTAATCGGCATGTACTCACGGATGACGAGGCCTAGAGAATGACCCTGAATTTTCCCTGAGATAACCATGAGGAGGCCATGAAATCGTGCATGGCTCCCACTCGGCGGGCGCATAATGAATCCTGCTTCAACCAGCAGGAGGTGTGTGATGGGAAAGCAGGAATCGAGGAATCGCGGCGGGAACGACGTGACCCGTGGGGCTCGTGACACCCGTGACGTCCGTGGAACTCGTGATGTCCGTGAGGACATGGGTGGTGGAACGGTGACCCGAGTGGCCGCTGCCAAGGGATCGTCCGCCGTGGGCGAGCAGTCGCCGTCCGTGCCGTCCGCGGATCCCGCGGATCCCGCGGATTCCGCGTCGGCTCCCCATCATCGCTGGATCGCGCATCTCGTCATCCTGGCCATCGCGCTCGCGCTCGTCATCGGCGGTGCGGCCGCCGCGAACCTGCGTCGTCGCGAACGCGACGGACTGGACGGTTCCGGCGTCATCGCCGGCGTCGCGGGATTGTTCGGGCACGGGGCGTTCGACGGATTCGGCGTTGCGCCCACGGCCGATCCGTTCTCGCGGGACGCCGCCGGCACGCAGGCCGCCCGCGACTCGCGCGACATGTGGACGGTGCGGCCGCTCGCCATCGCTCATCGCGGCGACGATTCCGCACCCGAGAACTCGTTGCACGCGATCGCCAACGCGGGCGCGCGCGGCGCCGACTACGCCGAGATCGATATCCGTCTCGACGCGGACGGCACTCCCGTTGTCTTCCACGACCAACGCACCGGACGACTGTCCGCCGACGGGCGCGACGTGCCGGTCTCGTCCATGCCGACGCACGAACTGCAGCACATGCCGATGCGCCAGAACGGTGAGACCTTCCATATCCCCACGCTCGCGCAGGCGATCCTCACCGCGCAGCATACGAACGACCATCTCGGATTGCTGCTGCATCTCAAGACCGATGACCGCCATGCGCCGCGCGTCACCGAGGCGGTCGCACGGCAGATCGAACGCCACGACTTCGCGTCCCGCGTGATGCTCATGTCCACGGACGACACCGCCATCCGACTCGTCCATCGCGCGCACCCGAGCTGGCTGGTCGGCAAGTGCGTGAGCCCGGCCGGGCACGCCCGCATCGAATGGCCGCGTGGCGCGAGCTTCGTCGTCATGCGCGGCAACCGGCTCGACCCGCGTGTGGCCCGTCGCGCCGCACGGGACGATATGCCCGTCTACGCGGGCGTGAGCGGCGACTACCGCGAGGCGAACCGGTGCCTGAGGCTCGGGGCGAGTGGCGTGCTCGGCGACAGCGCGCGGCGGCTCGACCACGTGGTCGACCGCCACGCGGTGCGCATCGACGGGCGTGACATGGGCGACGGGGCTCGGGCCGGGGCGCGAGGCGACGCGGTGCCGTGGGCGCGGCCGATCGCATGACGATATGGCCGCGCGGCCGCTCGTGTGACCGTGTGACCGCATGACGGGCATCACGCACGGCGGCGACACGTGCGCTCACTACACTGCTGCGTAATCGCTCGTGCGGCATCGGGCGAGCAGGCAACCGAGAGGAGCACATCATGAGCGAAAAGATGGAAGCGGTCGCGACCTCCGAGGCGCCGGCGGCGCTGGGCGCGTACAGCCAGGCGGTCAAGGCCAACGGCTTCGTGTTCGTGTCCGGCCAGCTGGGCATCGACCCGGCCACCGGCGAGCTCGCGGGCGAGACCGCGGGCGAGCAGGCCGCGCAGGCGCTGAAGAACATCAAGCACATCCTCGACACGGCCGGTACCGGCATCGAGCATGTCGTGCGCGCCACCATCTACCTGAAGAACGTGGAGGACTTCAAGGAGGTGGACGCCCGCTATGCCGAGGTGTTCATCGGCTCCGTGAAGCCGGCGCGCGTCGCGTTCGGCGGCAACGACATCCCGAAGGGCGCGCTCGTCGAGATCGACGCGATCGCCGTGCTGTGATCGGCTGATCGCGCGTGTGATTCGAGGGATGCGTGCGGCGTCGCACGAATCGTGACGCGTAACGTGCATGCGTAGCGACGCATGGTCGGAGGCCCGTCCGGACGATGTTCCGGGCGGGTCTCCCGTCGTTTCGCCGGCTTGCGCGGCGGTCGGCGGCACTGTCACGTGTATCCGGTGATGACATGTCGATACGCGTGGAAAACCCAAGGATTCTCAGAAATCGCTAAGACAATTAGCGTTGTTATCACAACGTTCCCTAAAGTTCATCTCAGGTCGGCGTGGGAGCGCTAACGAAACCTAACGTGGGGAATATGCAATCTGCATATATGTATATGAGAAGAGCGGGCATCGCCGCTCTAGTAGCCGCGAGCTGCTTTGCACTGACCACCCCGGCGGCCTATGCGAATGACAACCCGTCGACCCAGCCTTCCGAAACCACCATCACGTCCACCGGACTCAAGCCCGGCCAGATCAAGCACGTGTGGACCATCATCCTCGAGAACAAGTCGTATGACGCCACGTTCACCGGACTGAACCAGAACAGCTACCTGTGGAAGGAACTCCCCGCCCAGGGCGCGCTGCTCACGAACTACTACGGCACCGGCCACTACAGCATGGACAACTACATCACGCTGGTCTCCGGCCAGGCCACGTCGAAGGACCTGCAGGAGGACTGCGGTGTCCGGAACTTCGACTTCGGCAAGAACTCCGACATCATCACCGAGCACACCGGCGACAAGCAGTTCGGCCAGTACGACAACTACGGCCAGGTGAAGTCCCCGGCCGGCCCGAACGCCAAGAACGGCGACAACGGCTGCACCCTGCCGAAGGACGCCCCGACGCTGTTCAACCAGCTCGACGCCGCGGGCAAGACCTGGAAGGGCTACGCGCAGGACCTGCGCAACCAGCCCGGCCGTGAGGACGGCCTCGGCGGCGCGCCCGGCACCCGCGAGAACGACCCGACCAACAACCCGAAGACCATGACGCCCTCGGCGACCGACAAGCAGAACGGCATCACTTCGTTCACCGGCGCCCAGGCCAACGACCAGTACGTCGCCAAGCACTTCCCGTTCCCGTGGTTCCACTCCATCATCGGCGACGACAACACCGGCAACGACTCGCTGACCAAGCCGGCCAACGGCGGCACGATGACCGACGAGAACCACATCGCCAACCTCGACGACGCCAACTACGGCCTCATCGCCGACCTGAAGAAGCCCGCCGACCAGGTTCCGGCGTTCAACTGGATCACGCCGAACAACTGCTCCGATGCGCATGACGCGGTCTGCAAGGGCAACAACATGTCCGGCCTGTTCGACGACAACCTCCAGCCCGACTACACGAAGCCGCTCAACACCGCGCCGAAGAACCACACCGGCGGCCTGTACGCGGCCGACCTGTGGCTGCGCTACTACGTCCCGCTCATCGAACGCTCCGACGCGTTCAAGGACGGCGGCCTGATCGACATCACGTTCGACGAGGCGAACCCGCCGTTCTACGGCATGTCGTTCAACAACGCCACCGATGACAGTGACGTCGCGAAGGACGCCGCCAAGAACGAGCGCTACCAGTACCAGGTCCCCACCATCAAGGACTTCCAGGAAGGCTACAAGCAGTACTCCGCCGGCACCTTCCCGCAGCCCGGCCCGATGGCCAAGAACTACATCCAGGCCGATCTCGCCGGCCAGAACATCAACGGCCAGAACGTCAACTGGGAGCCGGAAGGCCCGAACACCCCGCTCGCGCAGGACGCCAACGGCAACCAGCTCTACCCGGGCTCCGGCGACAACGGCTACATCACCCGTCCGCCGTCGTGCGACGATCCGCAGGACGCCGATCTGGTGAACGCCGACAAGAGCAACTGCGTGCCCGGTGCCAAGAACACGAGCTCCGGCTTCTCCGGCGCGGATGACCTCGACGTGAGCGCCCCCGCGGGCACCGACACCATCCAGGGTTCGGTGAACGTCACCGACATCGGCCGCAAGGTCACCGGCGAGGGCATCCCCGACGGCGCCTACGTCGGCTCCGTCGTGAACGAGGGCCCGAACACCGACGACTCCAAGCCGGTCGTGGACTCCTCCTTCAAGATCGTCGACCAGCAGGGCAACCCGCTGCAGACCACCGCGGCCGTGACCAAGGTCACGCTCTCCGCGCTCGGCATCCCGGGCCACCTCAACGAGGGCGAATCCCCGCTGTCCACCTTCGACGCGCAGGATGCCACCCCCGGCGGCGGCGCCACCGGCTCCGTGCTCATCTCCCCGCTCATCAAGCCCGGCACCGTGTCCACCACGAACTACAACCACTACTCGTGGCTGCGCACCATGGAGGACATCTTCCAGGTCTCTAAGGGCACCGATACGAAGCCGCTGACCGCCGGCTCCGTCAGCGGCGGTCTCGACGGCAAGGGCCACCTCGGCTTCGCCGCGCAGGACGGCCTCACCCCGTTCGGCACCGACGTGTTCACCAACGCCGCCTCCGACAACAGCGGCAACGGTGGCAACAACGGCAACAACAATGGCAATAACAACGGCAACAACGCCGGTAATCAGTCCGGTGCCGGCAACCAGTCCGGTCAGTCCGGTCAGAACGCCGGCAAGCACCAGAACGCGAACGCCGCCACGCGGGCCGGAGCCAAGGGCAACGGCCTGTCGCGCACGGGCGTCGCGGTGGCCGGCATCGCCGGCGCCGTGGTGGTCCTGCTCGTCGTCGCAGGCGTGACGCTGGTCCTGCGCCGTCGTCACGGAACGCGATAAGGAGGCATGATGCGCAGCACGACCAAGACATTGCGAATCGCGGCGATCCTCCTCAGCGTGGCCGCCATGACGGCCTCGCTGGCCGCCTGCGGAGGCAGCTCGTCGGCCTCGTCCCAGTCCGTGGCGGACAGCATCGGCTCGATGCCGAGCTACCTGCCCAAGACCGACGGCACGGTGAAGACCGTCCGCGGCACGACCGGCAATCCGGCGCTGTCCTACCCGGGCAGCTCGGTGCTCGTCAAGGTCGGTGATGGCGAGGTGCGCGTCGACATCGGAGGCCCCAGCTACCCGTCCACCGGCAAGACGAACGATTCGGCCGTCCCCGCCTCGTTCCCCGTCACGATCACCAACACCGCGGCGAAGGGCGGCAAGGCCGTCTCCCTCGACAAGGCCGTGTTCGACGTGCTCGACAACGCCGGCGCCACGCACGTGCTCATCCCGACGCCCGCCCTGCCCAAGAGCCTCGCTCCCGGGCAGAAGGTCAAGGTGACGCTCCGCACGACGACACCCAGCGGCGAAGGCCTGCTGCGGTTCCGTCCCGACGGCGGCGATTCGGCCGCCGGCTGGGACTTCATCCTGGAGATCGACTGATCTCAATCGAGATCCAGTGAAGTCGACTGAAATCGACTGAATGATCGACCGAGGCCGGTCGGACTCCCCGATCGGGCGTCCGGCCGGCCTCGTCGTTCCGTCGGAGGCCGCGTTCCCCACGGTGCGGGCGTTGGTATCATACGGTAGTCGCCGCATGACGACTTGACACGGATGATATAAGGAGTCCCAGCATGGCCCACGCCGGCAATTCCGACGACACACAGGACAACGGCCTCGAACGCAAGATGGAGTCGCGCCACCTGACGATGATCTCGCTCGGCGGCGTGATCGGCACCGGCCTGTTCGTCTCGTCCGGCTACACGATCCACCAGGCCGGCCCGCTCGGCGCGATCCTCGCGTACGCGGTCGGCTCCGTGCTCGTCTACTGCGTGATGGTCTCGCTCGGCGAACTGTCCGTCGCGATGCCGTACGCGGGCAGCTTCCACATGTACGCGAAACGCTTCATCGGCCCCGGCACCGCGTTCGTGATCGCCGTGCTCTACTGGCTCAACTGGGCGGTGGCGCTCGCCAGCGAGTTCACGGCGGCGGGCCTGCTCATGCAACGCTGGTTCCCCGATTCGCCCGCATGGGTGTGGTCGGCGGTGTTCATCGCCGTCGTGTTCGCGCTCAACATCCTGTCCGTACGCCTCTACGGTGAGGCGGAGTTCTGGTTCGCATCGATCAAGGTGTTCGCGATCGTCGCGTTCATCGTCATCGGCCTGCTCGCGATCTTCGGCGCGATACCGATCGCCGGCTACACGCACGCGCCGCTGTTCGGCAACTTCACGGCCGACGGGTGGTTCCCGAACGGCTTCGCGCCCGTGTTCTCCACGCTGCTCACCGTCGTGTTCGCGTTCTCCGGCACCGAGGTGGTGGGCGTCGCGGCCGGCGAGACGAAGGATCCTTCGCGCGCGATTCCGAAGGCCGTGCACACGACCGTGCTGCGTCTCGCGATCTTCTTCATCGGTTCGATTCTCGTGATGGCCGCGTTGATTCCGTGGCACAAGGCGGGCGTGGAGACCAGTCCGTTCGTGCTCGTGTTCCAGTCGATCGGCATGCCGTTCGCCGGCGACGTGATGAACTTCGTCGTGTTGACGGCGGTGCTGTCGGCCGCGAACTCCGGTCTGTATGTGTGCTCGCGCATGGTGTGGTCGCTCGCGAAGGAGCGTCTGATTCCGGCGCGGTTCGCGAAGACGAACTTCCGCGGCGTGCCCGTGTGGGCGGTGCTGTTCTCGATGGCGGGTTCGCTGCTCGCGCTACTGTCGTCCGTGGTCGCCGCGTCCACCGTGTATCTCGTGTTGGTCGCGGTCTCCGGCCTCGCGACGCTGGTCGTGTGGTTTTCGGTATGCGTGTGCCACCTGCGGTTCCGGCGTGAGTGGAAGGCGGGCGGCCATACGGCGGAGGAGCTCGGCTACCGTGCGCCGGGATTCCCGGTATTGCCGTGGATGGCGATCGTGATGTGCATCGGCGCGCTGGTGCTCGTCGTGCTCGACGAGACGCAGCGTTCGACGTTGTTCTATATGGTCCCGTTCGTCGCGCTGTGCTACGGCGGCTACCATCTGCTGGAACGTCGGCGCGGCAGCGCCACTGGTCGGTGACGTTGCGGTGTCGTGACGGTGCAGCGCAAGAATTCCCGGGAATAATCCGTATCGTCCGGGATTCCTTGCGCTGAGACGTGGTCAGTGCAAGAAATCCCGGGAATGTGGGTCGGCTTCCGGGATTTCTTGTGCTGGGAGACGGTCAGTACAAGAAATCCGGGATGACGGGGATGTTTTCCGGGATTTCTTGCGCCGGTCGGCTTGGGAGGGACGATGATGACGATGGACGGGGGGAACGTCGGCGCGGTCGGTATTCTTGGAAGAATGAATCCTGAAGCGTTGAGCGAACTCATTTCGCGTATTGCCCACGAGCTTGTCGCCGCCGGAAAGGCCGGACAGCTCACCGAAGACCTCATCCCGCCGGTCGCCAAATTCGCCGTCATGCGTCCGAAGGACCGCGCGCACGGCGACTGGGCGTCGAACGCCGCGATGCAGCTCGCCAAGAAGGCCGGCATGAAGCCGCGCGACCTGGCCGACCTGTTCGCCGCCGAACTCACCGCCGCCGACGGCATCGCCAAGGTGGAGGTCGCCGGCCCCGGCTTCATCAACATCACCCTCGACTCCGCGTCCGCCGCGGCCGTCGTCGACGCGGTGCTCGCCGCGCCGCGCACCGACGCCGGCGTCTCCGCGTTCGGCCGCAACGACCATCTCGGCGGCGAGACCCTGAACCTCGAGTTCGTCTCCGCCAACCCGACCGGCCCGATCCACATCGGCGGCACCCGCTGGGCCGCCACCGGCGATTCGATGGCCCGCGTGCTCGAAGCCAACGGCGCGAAGGTCGTGCGCGAATACTACTTCAACGACCACGGCGAGCAGATCAACCGCTTCGCCAAGTCCCTCGTCGCCGCCTGGGCGCACGACAACGATTTGGGCGCGCAGGGCTACCAGACCGAGACCCCGTTCGACGGCTACAAGGGCGCGTACATCGACGAGATCGCCCGTCGCGTCGAGGCCGAGGCCAAGGCCGACGGCGTCGATCTGACCGCGCTGGGCCACGAGGACCAGGGCCTCAACGCGGACGGCGAGCCGATCGGCGAATCCGATTCCGAGCTGCGCGAGGAGTTCCGCAAGCGCGCCGTGCCGATGATGTTCGACGAGATCCGCAAGTCGATGAAGGACTTCCACGTCGACTTCGACGTGTGGTTCCACGAGAACAGCCTCTACCAGGACGGCGAGGTGGAGCGCGCCATCGCCGAACTGCGAGGTCGCGGCGACATCTACGAGAAGGACGGCGCCACCTGGTTCGCGTCCACCAAGCACGGCGACGACAAGGACCGCGTCATCATCAAGTCCAACGGCGAATTCGCGTACTTCGCCGCCGACATCGCCTACTACTGGAACAAGCGCCACCGCGCGCAGGACCCGGCCGACGTGGCGATCTACATGCTCGGCGCCGACCACCACGGCTACATCGGCCGCATGATGGCCATGTGCGAGGCGTTCGGCGACAAGCCGGGCGAGAACATGCAGATCCTCATCGGACAGCTCGTCAACGTGCTCAAGGACGGCAAGGCCGTGCGCATGTCCAAGCGCGCCGGCAACGTCGTCACCATCGACGACCTCGTCGACGCGATCGGCGTGGACGCGTCCCGCTACTCGCTCGCGCGCACCGACTACAACTCGCCGGTCGACATCGACCTGAACCTGCTCGCCTCCCACTCGAACGACAACCCGGTGTACTACGTGCAGTACGCGCACGCGCGCTCCTGCAACGTGGACCGCAACGCGGCCGCCGCGAACGTCACCACGGAAGGCGCCGACCTCGGCCTGCTCGACACCGAGGCGGACGGCGAGGTGCTCGCCGCGCTCGCCCAGTGGCCGGCCGTCGTCAAGGAGGCCGGCGACAAGCGCGCCCCGCACCGCGTGGCCCGCTACCTCGAGGACCTCGCCGCCACGTACCACAAGTGGTACAACGTGGAGCGCGTCGTGCCGATGGACCTGACCGGACTCGAGGAGCGCGGCGACGAAGCCGAACGCGAGGCGCTGCGCATCGCCAAGGCCCCCGAACCGGCCCGCGCCGCCGCCCGACTCAAGCTCAACGACGCCGTCCAGGCGGTCATCGCCTCCGGCCTCGACCTCCTCGGCGTCTCCGCCCCGGACAAGATGTGATCGTTCCCCACCCCAGCTCCCCTTGACAGGGGAGCTGTCGGCATAGCCGACTGAGGGGTAGACGAAACCTAAGGAGATTCCATGCCCATCACACCGATCTGGCCGGCCGCCTCGGCCGTCGACCCTGAAACCGGCGCGCTCACCTTCCATGGGCGCACCGCCGAATCCCTGATCGACGAGTTCGGCTCGCCGCTCTACCTCATCGACACCGATGAGGTGCGCGACCGCGCACGCCACTTCGTCAAGGCCGCCGCCGACGCGTTCCACACGTCCACCACGCACGTGAGCTTCGCCGGCAAGGCGTTCCTCTCCAAGGAGATCGTGCGCATCGTCACCGAAGCGGGCATGCTCGTCGACACCTGCTCGATGGGCGAGATGCGGATCGCGCTCGCCGCCGGCGCGCCCGGCCGCCGCCTCGTGCTCCACGGCAACAACAAGTCCGATGAGGAAATCGCGCTCGCCATCGAGGAAGGCTTCGCGAAGATCGTCGTCGACTCGCCCGACGAGCCGGCGCGCATCGCCGCCATCGCCGAAAAGCTCGGCAAGCGCGCCAAGGTGATGCTGCGCGTCACCGCCGGCATCCACGCGGGCGGCCACGAGTACATCTCCACCGCGCACGAGGACCAGAAGTTCGGCGTGCCGCTGCTGCCCGCCGGCGCGGACGCGGGCGTGCTCGCCGTGCTCGACACGCTCGTCGCCGAACCGACCGCGGCGACGCCCGCCGCGACCAACGCGCGGCTCACGCAGCGAGACGGCGCGGCCTACGGCGAACGCGAACTCCAGTACGACGTGAAGTACCCGTACGACCTGAGCCACGAGCAGGTCTCCGAGACGGACAAGGCGCTCGCCGAGGCGATGAGCACCGTGGCCGACGGCCCGGCGCTCGCCGTGCTCAAGGACATCCTCCGCCATCAGGACACGCTCGAACTGGTCGGCATCCACTCGCACATCGGCTCGAACATCCACGATGCGGACGCGTTCATCCAGGCCGCCAAGCGCATGATGCTCCTGCGCAAGACGTTCTACGCGACCGACGCGTACACGCTGCCCGAAGTCGACCTGGGCGGCGGCTACTCCGTCGCGTACACGGACGGCGAAGATTCGATGGACGTGCGCCGCGAGCTCACGCGCCTCGCCGAGGCGGTCACGGGCATCAACCGCGCGCTCGGCATGCCCGCGCCGGCGATCAGCTTCGAGCCGGGCCGTTGGATCGTCGCGCCCGCCGGCGTGACCCTCTACCGTGTCGGCACCATCAAGCCCGTGCACCTGAGCGACGCGAAGGACAAGGCGGGCGAGCCGATCACGGAACGCGTGTACGTGTCCGTCGACGGCGGCATGAGCGACAACATCCGCCCCGCCCTGTATGGCGCCGACTACACGGCCCGTCTCGCCAACCGCCGCGGTTCGGACGAGACGATGCTCGCGCGCGTCGTCGGCATGCACTGCGAGTCCGGCGACATCGTCGTGCACGAGGTGCGGCTGCCCGCCGACCTCAAGCGAGGGGACATCCTCGCCGTGCCGGTCACCGGCGCGTACGGCCGCACGATGGCGTCGAACTACAACCAGGCGCTGATTCCGGCGGTCGTGGGCGTGGGGGAGGACGGCGCGCATGTGATGCTGCGCCGCCAGACCATCGACGACCTGCTCGCGCTCGATGTGAGCGAGTGAGGCGGAGGCCGGTCGCCTGATACCCCCTCAGTCACGCGGAGCGTGACAGCTCCCCCTGCGAGGGGGAGCCAAGCGAATATGAATGCGGAGTGTGACGGCTCCCCCTGAAAAGGGGGAGCAGGGGATGGCGGCGCGGGCCGACCGAGGGGTTGCGTGTCGGAAAGAGGCCGTAGGATGGACGGGTAGACTCGCCGTCCATCAGAAGGGAATTTCCGTGGCTGACCAGAACGCAACCCCCATCCGCGTCGGACTGCTGGGTGCCGGCACCGTGGGCTCGCAGACCGCACGTCTCATCGTCGAGCAGAAGGATGAGCTCGCCGCCCGCATCGGCCGCCCCATCGAACTGACCGGCGTCGCCTGCCTCGATCCGAAGGAGACCGAGCGGTTCCCGTGGATCGACCAGTCGATCGTCACCACCGACACGATGAGCGTCGCCACGAACTCCGACATCGTCATCGAGCTGATCGGCGGCACCACCGTGGCGCGCAAGTTCGTGCTCGCCGCCATCGAATCCGGCGCGTCCGTCGTGACCGCGAACAAGGCGCTGCTCGCCAAGTACGGCCCGGAGATCTACGCGGCCGCCGAGGCCAAGGGCGTCGACATCTACTTCGAGGCGGCCGTGGGCGGCGCGATCCCGTTCCTGCGCCCGCTGCGCGAATCCCTGGTCGGCGACAAGGTGACGAGCATGCTCGGCATCGTCAACGGCACCACCAACTACATCCTCGACGAGATGACCACCAAGGGCCTTCAGTTCGACGACGTCCTCAAGGACGCGCAGGCCAAGGGCTACGCCGAGGCCGACCCGACCGGCGACATCGAAGGCTACGACGCCGCCAACAAGGCCGCCATCATGGCCACGCTCGGCTTCCACACCGCCGTCACCATCGACGACGTCTCCGTCGAGGGCATCACCAGAATCACCGCCGACGACATCGCCGCCGCCACCGCCGAGCACAAGGTCATCAAGCTGCTCGCCGTCGTCGAGAACGGCGAGGCAGGCGTCTCCGCGCGCGTCTACCCGGCGCTCATCCCCGAAACCCACCCGCTCGCCAGCGTGCACGGCTCCTTCAACGCGATCTTCGTCAAGGCCGAGGCCGCCGACGATCTCATGTTCTACGGCCGCGGCGCCGGCGGCGCGCCGACCGCCTCCGCCGTCGTCGGCGACGTCGTCACCGTCGCCCGCCACATCGCCGCCGGCTGCACCGGCCCGTCCATCCCGCTGTACAAGGACCTGAAGAAGGCGCCGATCAACGCGACGAAGGCCGCGTTCGCCGTGCGCTTCCTCATCCACGACAAGCCGGGCGTGCTGGCCGCCATCGCCACCGAGTTCGCCCGCAACGGCGTGTCGATCAACGGCGTCAACCAGGATCTCAAGCCGTCCCTCAAGGCCCCGGGCTATGACGGTGAGGTCCAGCAGCTGCGCCTCGTCACGCACGCGACCGACGAGATCACCCTGCGCGAGACCGTCAAGGCCGTCCAGGCCCTCGACTTCGTCACCGGCCAGCCGTCCATCCTGCGCGTCCTCGACTGATTCCCAGAGGAAACCATGAACCCCATCTGCAATCAGGTCACGGTGCGCGTGCCGGCGACCAGCGCCAACCTCGGCTCCGGTTTCGACACGGTCGGTCTCGCGCTCGACTACCACGACGAACTCACGTTCACGCTGAACGATGATCCGGCCGACGGCGTCGCGCACGTCATCATCCACGGCGAAGGCGAGGACACGCTGCCGCGCGACGAGACGCATCTCGTCGTCTCCACGTTCCGCCGCGCCTGCGCCACGTTCGGTCTCGGCCGGCTCGGATTCACGCTCGAGGCGACGAACAACATCCCGCAGGCGCGCGGCATGGGCTCGTCCGCCGAGGCGATCGTCGCCGGCATCGCCGCGGCCGCCGCGTTCGCGCAGCCCGGCGCGCTCAACCGTCCGGCCATCTTCGACATGGCCGCGCAGATCGAAGGCCACCCGGACAACGTGGCGCCCGCCGTGTTCGGCGGCCTCACCGTCTCCTGGGACTTCGAGACCGCGGAGGGCGTCGGCTCGGTCGCCATCCCCGGCGGCGACCCGCTGCACGGCGGCTTCCACACGGTCAACTATCCGGTCGACAAGGCGATCACCGCCGCCGTGTTCGTGCCCGACTACGAGCTGTCCACCGAGAAGGCGCGTCAGGCGTTGCCCGCCGAGCTGCCGTACAAGGACGCCGTGTACAACGTCTCGCGCGTGGGTCTTCTGCCCGCCGCGATGAACCCGTCCGTGCTCGCCACGACCGGCGGGGCCGCCGAAGCGGAGGGCTCCGACGCCGGCCATGAGGCGAACGCGCTGCTGTTCACCGCCACGCAGGACAAGCTGCACCAGCCGTACCGCGGCGCGCTCATGCCGCCGTCGACCGAGCTGATCCGTCTGTTCCGTTCCAAGGGGTATGCGGCCGCCGTCTCCGGCGCCGGCCCGTGCGTGCTCGTCCTGCATTACGGCGACGCGCGCGCGGCCATCGACGAGATCGCCGCCGAACAGCTCGCCTCCGGGCATTGGCGAGTCCTCCACCTGCCTATCAACACCGCCGGCGTGGAGGTCGTGCGCCGCTAGTCTCTCCCTCCGTCGCGCTTCGCGCGCCACCTCCCTCGTTAGAGGGAGGCTTTTCATCGAAGGAGTCTTATGTCCATTCCGCTGATTCTCGCATCGAAGTCGAAGCCGCGCCGCGACGTGCTGTATGCGGCGGGCGTGTGCCCGACGATTCGCGTCTCGCACGTCGACGAGCCGGCCGCGCTCGAGGCGGCGGCCCGCGAATCCGGCGTCACCGTCGACGATCTCACCATCGAGCGGCGCGTGACGATCCTCGCCGGCGCGAAGGCTGGCGCCGTGCACCGCGCGTATCGCGACGTCGCGGCCACGGCCGCCGCCGCGACGGGCGAACGCGTCATCGCGTACCCGTTGCGTGCGGAGAGCGTGATCGCCGCCGACGCGCGTGCCGCGGCGGCCGGCGGCGATGGCGACGCCGCTGCCGTCGACCCCGCGACCATCGACTATTCGCGCGACAGAATCGCCACGACGCGTGATTTCTCCGGCGTGGACATGCCGACCATCACCGAGCCGATCTCCAACGTGATCGCGCTGCAGCCGGGATTGACGCGTTCGACCGTCGGACCGCTGATCGTCGGCTGTGATTCGATGTTCCTGCTCGACGGCGAATGCTACGGCAAACCGCACAGCGTCGACGTGGCGCGCGAACGGCTGCGTCGCATGAGCGGCGCGACCGGCGAGCTGTGGACCGGACACTGCGTGATCGACTTCGCGACCGGACGCGTCGCGCGCGGCGCGAGCCACGCGACCGTGCGTTTCGGCGAGTTCACCGACCGCGACATCGAACGCTACATCGCGACCGGCGAGCCGTTGGAGGTCGCCGGATCGTTCACGCTCGAAGGCTTCGGCGGCGCGTTCATCGACTCGATCGACGGCGACCCGCACGGCATCATCGGCATCAGCCTGCCGCTGCTTCGTCGTCTCGTCGGCGAACTCGGCGTCGACTGGACGGACCTATGGAACGTGGCGCGCGGCGAGGACCTGCCGGGCGTGCTCGACAAGGACGGCAACGAGATCCCGCCGAAGGAGAACGTGCACCAGCCGGGTGATGGCTGGGTGGACTGCGCGTGCGGCCGCAAGCATTGGGGTGTGAACGGCGCGTCCGGCGTGCTGCTCGCCCGCCGCGACAGGACGAGCGGCGAGGTGACGCACGTCGTCATGCAGCACCGCGCGACATGGTCGGCGGAAGGCGGCACGTGGGGCATCCCCGGCGGCGCGACTGCGGACGGCGAATCGCCGATCGAAGGCGCGCTGCGCGAAAGCTTCGAGGAGGCGAACATCACCCCGGAGGATATCGAGGTGGTCGGCTCCTACCGCGAGGACCACGGGCCGTGGGCGTACACCACCGTGTTCGCGTTCGAGAAGCCGGGGCACGAGGTGCATCCGCGCGCGAACGACGACGAAAGCATGGAGATCGCCTGGGTGCCGATCGACGAGGTGCCGGACCGGAAGCTCCTCACGGCGATGAGGACCGACTGGCCGCGCTTCGACGCACGGCTCAGGGCGCTGGCCGCGGACGCGGCGAATCGGGAGCGGTAGGCGCGGCACGTTGCGGTAGGCGCGTGCCCGCGACCGTCCGGACGCCGCCGGCGCGGCATCACTGCGCCGGCGGCACCGTGCTCTCGCGGGCGACGATGCTGGTCGGCAGGATGACGTGCGGCTCCGTCTCCCGCTCCTCGCGCGTGTCGACGATCATCCGCACCGCACGCCGCCCGATCTCATCGAACGGCTGGTGCACGCTGCTCAGCGACGGCATGAGGACATCCGCGGGAAAGATGTCATCGAAGCCCAATACCGACAGCTGGCCGGGCAGCGCGATGTGGTGCTCGCGCGCGGCGCGGTAGGTGCTCACCGCGGACAGGTCGTTGCAGCAGAAGATCGCGGTGGGGCGTTCGGGCAGCTCCAGCAGTTCGCAGGCCGCGCGGTAGCTGGTCTGGGCGGGGAAGTAGTCGCCCTGCCGCACGTAGTCGTCGGGAAGCGGCACGCCGGCCTGCCGCAGCGCCGCCTCGAAGCCGTTGAACCGCGCGGTCGCGGTCTGCAGGTTCTCCGGGCCGCGTATCGCGCCGATGCGCCGGTGGCCGAGCGACGTGAGATGACGCCCCGCCTGGTAGCCGGCGGTCCAGTTGTCGATCGCCACGCTCATCACGTCGTCGTCGACCATGTCGATCGGATCGATGACGACGATCGGGATGCCGCGCGAACGCAGCAGCGACTTCGCCAGATCGTTGAGCCCGCCCATCTGCTGCATGATGACGCCCTGGGGGTTGCGGTCGATGATGCCGCGGAAGCATTCCTCGGTGGCCTCGCCGTGGTTCGTCTGCGTGACGGTGATCGCGAGGCCCTCCTGCTGGGCCCAGTACGAGGCGTATTTGATGAGCTCCATCGTGCCGTTGTGCTCGATGTACTCCACGACGAGCTCGATGGTGGGGGAGAGCTTCGTGCTCACGAGCGGGCGCGAATACCCGTGGTCGCGCAGCACCTGCTCGACCTGGCGGCGCGTCTCGTCGGAGACGCCGGGCCTGCCGTTGATGACCTTCGAGACCGTGGACGGCGTGACCGGCGGCGTGCGGCGAAACGCGTCCGCTGCGAAAGGAACATCATGAACAGGACAGACGCCATGCCGCGCATCATCATCACCGCGGGCGGCCGCACGTACGAGACGCGGGCCGTGCTGTGGGACCTCGACGGCACGCTCGTCGACTCCGACCCGATGTGGGTGGAGGCCGAACGCCGGTGCGCCGAACGCCACGGCGTCGCATGGAGCGACGCGCTGAGCCGCGCGATGACCGCCGCGCCGCTGCCCGTCTGCGCGCGCGTCCTGCGCGAGGCCGGCGTGGGGGAGAGCGCCGACGCGGTGATACAGGGGCTCGTCGCCGACGTGACCGCCATGTACGAGGCGGGCGCGGATCGCGGCGCGGGGAACGGCGCCTCCTCCATTCCGTGGACGCCGGGAGCATGGGATCTGATGCTCGCCCTGCGCGCCGCATCCGTGCCGTCCGTGCTCGTCACCGGCTCGTCGCGCTCGCTCGGGGAACGCGTCATCGCCGCCGCGCCCGCCGGCGTGTTCGCGGGACTCGTCGCCGGCGACGACGGGCTCGCGCACAAACCCGACCCCGCGCCCTACCTCGCCGGCGCACGGCTGGCCGGCGTCGATCCGCGCGACTGCCTCGTCTTCGAGGATTCGGCGGGAGGGCTGACGGCCGCGCTCGCCGCCGGAGCGCACGCGGTCGGCGTCGAGGCATGCGCGCGCGTGCCGCTGCCGCGCGACATGGGCTGCCCGATCGTGGATTCGCTGGAGGCGGTCAGCTCAGCATCGCCGCGATGACGGCGATGAAGATCGGGCTGGTCATCGTGCTCATCAGGATGCCGTCCCTCGCGAACGTGAGGCCCACGTTGTAGCGGGCCGCGTAGTTGTACACGTTCTGACCGGTCGGCAGGGCGGCGAGCACGACGCACGCGTACAGCTCCGGCCCGCGGAAGCCCATCATGAAGTAGGCGAGCAGGAACGCGATGATCGGCATCACGACGTTCTTCAGCGCCGCCACCGTGAAGATCGCGGGAATGTCGCCCTTCTGCTGCAGCGGCCTCGTGCCGTGCAGCGACATGCCGAACGCCATGAGGATCATCGGCACCGCCGACTCGCCGATCATGTTGATCGGATCGTAGATGTAGTTCGGCACGGGGAACCATCCGAGCTTCGCGTTCAACGCGGAGACCACGATGCCGAGCAGCGAGCCGATGAGCAGCGGCTGGTGCAGCGGCTGCTTCGCGATCTCCTTGAGCGACACCTTGCCCTTCGTGGTCACGTCGAGCACGGTCAGGCCGATCGGCGTGAACAGCGCCTGCTGCATGACGAGGATCGGCGCGACCAGCGCGCCGTTGCCGAGGATGTACGTGGCGACCGGCAGACCGATGTTGTTCGAGTTCAGGTACAGCGAGTTCAGCGCGCCGATCGTCGCGTCCGGGGCCTTGAGATGGAAGAACATGCGATTGAGGACGAGGAACACGACGCCGACGAGCAGCGCCGACAGGAACGCCACGATGATCGACGGGTGGAAGATGTCGAAGATCGGCTCCTTCGACAGGATCGCGAACATCAGGCACGGGCTCGACACGAAGAACGAGAAGCGGTTGAGCACCATCTGCGCGCTCGGGCCGCCGATGCGCATGCGCGCCGCCACATAGCCCACGAAAATCACGATGCCGATGACGCAGAACCCCTGCATCGCGCTCAACAGACCCGGCATACCCGTAAAGCCCCCTCGTCGTCCTTATCGATTCTTCGATTTCCTATGAACCAGTCACCTTGAGTGTGGCACAACGCCTCGCCCTCCGCCCTGAAATCTCACCCAATGGCCGGGACGTGCGGCGGAACCCCCTCAGTCTCGCTACGCGAGCCAGCTCCCCCTCAAAGGGGGAGCAAGGAGTCAGTATGCTGCTCCCCCTTCAGGGGGAGCTGTCGGCGGAGCCGACTGAGGGGGTGTCGGCCGAGGGGAGTGAAAACGGGACGCGCGTCTTGCGTGCGCCGTCGCGCCGTTAGGATGGACGGCATGACGCTTTCCCTGAACACCGCCGCGCCGCGCGGCGAACAGCTCGAATCCCTGCTCGACCAGATCATGGGCGTGTACTCCGTCAGCGACGACGAGACCGCGCTCGCCGACGACATCGAGTCGTTCCTCAAGACCTACCCGCATCTCGACGTGCGCCGCCACGGCGACACGGTCGTCGCCTCCACCGCGTTCGGACGCGATTCCCGCGTGATCCTCGCCGGCCACATCGACACGGTGCCGGTCATCGACAACTTCCCGCCGAAGTGGCTCGAACCCGGCGACCCGCTCATCCGCGAGGACGTGGCCGCCGCCCACCCGGGCGAACGCGTGCTGTGGGGGCGCGGCGCCACCGACATGAAGGCGTCCGACGCGGTCATGCTGTACCTCGCCGCCGTGCTTGACGGTTCCACGCCCGAGACCACGCCGAAGGCCGACCTCACGTTCGTCTTCTACGACCATGAGGAGGTCGCCGCCGAGAAGAACGGCCTGAGGAAGGTCGTCGAAAGCCATCCCGACTGGATCCAGGGCGATTTCGCGATCATCGGCGAGCCGACCAACTGCGGCATCGAGGGCGGCTGCAACGGCACGATCCGCTTCGACGTGGTCACGCACGGCGTCGCCGCGCACTCCGCCCGCGCGTGGATGGGCGAGAACGCGATCCACAAGGCGGCGGGCATTCTTAACCGTCTCGCCGCGTACGAGCCGGCGGACGTGGAGGTGGACGGCCTGACCTACCGCGAGGGCCTCAACGCCACGCTCATCTCCGGCGGCAAGGGCACGAATGTGATCCCCGACGAATGCCGCGTGCACGTCAACTACCGGTTCGCGCCGGACAAGACGCTGCCCGAGGCCAAGGCACTGATGATGGGCGCGGACGCGGGCGCCGAACTCGGCAACGGCGAGCATGTCGCCACCGGCGGCGTGTTCGAGGGCTACGGCATCGAGATGAAGGACGAGTCGCCGTCCGCCCGCCCCGGCATGGACGCGCCGCTCGCCGTCTCGCTCGCCGACCTCGTGCGCGAACGCACCGGCCGCGAGCCTCTGGCGAAGCTCGGCTGGACCGACGTGGCGCGCTTCTCGCAGCTCGGCATCCCGGCCGTGAACCTCGGCGCCGGCGACCCGCTGCTCGCCCACAAGCACGACGAGCAGCTGCCCGCCTCCGAACTGCCACTCCTCGCCGACATCCTCCTTGCCTGGCTCGTCTGATTCGTCGGGAGACATGGGCCGTGCGTGAACACGCTCCGCTCAAAGTTGTGGCATACTGGAGGATGGCGGTTCTGCAAGCCGCCGACGTGCCAGATGGCGTCGATCCCCTCGCATCGGGTCTTTCCCCCGAACCTTCGCGCGAGCGCCGGTGTCCGCCGTCCGAGCCGCACAGACTTTGACTGGATTTGCTTCTGCGGGCGCAATCGATGCGCGGCCACGGTGAGAGCGTGGTGTGACAGCCGCAGCGAGCCTGAGTAAGGCCTGGCATGGTGCAGCATGCCGGCGAGGAGCATTGTGCCCACTGTGAACAACGATGGGGCCGACGAGGTCGGCGCCCTGAACATCAACGTACCCGAATCCGCCGATTCCTCCGCCGACGCATCGTCGTCCACGTCCCCCGCGCCCGCCCGTCGCCGTCGCGGCGGCCGTCGCGTGGTGCGCGGCGCCGGTGCCGCCGGCGCGTCGCTCGAACTGAAGGTCGAGGACCACTCCGCGCCGATGTTCGAGGAGCCGAAGCTGCCGGCCGCCGACCAGCCGTCGGAGACCGCCGATGCGTCGTCGTCCGACGACGCGCCCGTCGCGTCCGACGACGCCGACGAGGCGCCGGTGCGTTCGCGCCGTCGTCGCGTCTCCCGAGACGATCGCGATGACGACGATCGTCCGTCCCGTTCGCGCCGTCGCGCACGCTTCGACGACGATGACGACGACCGTGACGACGATCGTCCGTCGCGTTCCCGTCGTCGCGCCCGCTTCGACGACGATGATGATGACGTCGAGCCGGCCGATCGTCCGTCGCGCCGTCGTCGTCGCGTCTCCCGCGACGATGACGACTACGATCGTCCGGTGCGTTCGCGCCGTCGTCGCGCCGCATTGCACGACGACTACGACGATGACGACGATTACCCGCGCTACTCCCGTTCCCGCCGCGACGACCGCGAGGACGACGACGAGCAGCTGGAACGCGCCGAGGAGCTGCTCGACGTGCTGCCGATCCACGATCGCGACGAGCGTGATGACCGCGACGATCGCGGCGACAACGGGGGCCGCCGCGCCAAGCCGATGACCTCGCTGCTGTTCCAGGAGCCCGTGCTGCCGGCCGGATCGGCGCGCACGCGCGACGATGACGACGACGAGACGGAATCCCGCGACGAGCGCGAGGGCTCCGACCATGACGACGAGCGCGGGGACGGCGCCCGCGAGGGCCGCCGCACGCGCCGTCGCCGTCGCGCCGACCGCGACGCCGCCGACACGCGCGCCGACGACCGCGACGAGCGTTCGGAACGCGACGAGCGTGATGACCGCGACGCCGCCGACACTCAGGACGAGGAATCCGGCTCGACGCGCACGCGCCGCGGCCGCAACCGCCGCCTCAACGCGCAGGAGCGCCGCGCCGCCGCCGAAGTCGAGCAGATCGAGGAGGACCTCGAACTCGACGACATCTCCTACCGTCCGATCGACGAGGAGGAGAACGACGAGAACGCCGACGAGACGCGCACGCGCCGCCGTCGTCGCCGCCGCAACAAGGCCGACCAGACGTCCGGCGACGAGCGTTCCGCGCGCGAGACCGACGATCGCGACGAGCGTGACGAGCGCGCCTCCCGCGACGAGGAGGAGACGGTCACGCGCCGTCGCCGTCGCCGCCGCAACAAGGGAGGCGACGACGAGCAGATCGTCGCGCGCCGCTCCCGCAAGCAGCAGTACATCGACGAGATCACCGACGTGGAGGGCTCGACCCGACTCGAGGCCAAGAAGCAGCGCCGCCGCGACAACCGCCGCGAACGCTCCCGCCAGTCGCAGCTCATGGAACAGGACTTCCTTGCACGCCGCGAGAACGTCGAACGCCTGATGGTCGTGCGCGAGAAGGAACAGCACACGCAGATCTCCGTGGTGGAGGACAACGTGCTCGTCGAGCACTACGTGTCCGACATCCAGGAGGTGCAGACCGTCGGCAACGTGTACCTCGGCCGCGTGCAGAACGTGCTGCCGAGCATGGAGGCGGCGTTCGTCGACATCGGCCAGGCGCGCAACGGCGTGCTGTACGCCGGCGAGGTCAACTGGGACGCGACGCGCCTCGAAGGCCAGCCGCGCCGCATCGAACTCGCGTTCAAGTCCGGCGACCCGGTGCTCGTGCAGGTCACCAAGGACCCGATCGGCCACAAGGGCGCGCGACTGACCTCGCAGGTCACGCTCGCCGGCCGCTTCCTCGTGCTCGTGCCGTCCGGCGGCATGACCGGCGTGAGCCGCAAGCTTTCGGAGCGTGAGCGCTCCCGCCTGAAGAACATCGTCTCGAAGATCGCCCCGAAGGACATGGGCGTGATCATCCGCACCGCGGCCGAGGGGGCGAGCGAGGAGGCGATCGTCAAGGATCTGGAGAGCCTCGTGCGCCAGTGGGAGCGCATCAACGCCAAGCGCGAGGAGTTCTGGCACGGCAAGCGTCCGAAGCTGCTGCAGGGCGAGCCGGACGTGGCGATTCGCGTCGTGCGCGACATCTTCAACGACGACTTCACGAAGCTCATCGTGGAGGGCGACAAGGTGTACGAGCGCATCGAGGAGTACCTCGACACGATGGCCCCCGACCTGAAGGACAAGCTGGAGAAGTGGGATCCGGCCGACCATCAGGGCAAGGACGTGTTCGACAAGTGGCAGATCGACTCGCAGCTCCGCAAGGGCATGGAACGTCAGGTGTACCTGCCGTCCGGCGGTTCGATCGTCATCGACCGCACCGAGGCGATGACCACGATCGACGTGAACACCGGTCGCTTCATCGGCCGCGGCAAGTCGCTCGAGGAGACCGTCACCCGATGCAACCTCGAGGCCAGCGAGGAGATCGCGCGCCAGCTGCGTCTGCGCGACATCGGCGGCATGATCATGATCGACTACGTCGACATGGTGATGCCCGCCAACCGCGACCTCGTGCTGCGCCGACTCGTCGAATGCCTGGCGCGCGACCGCACCAAGCACCAGGTGGCGGAGGTCACCTCGCTCGGCCTCGTGCAGATGACGCGCAAGCGCATCGGTCAGGGCCTGGTGGAGGCGTTCTCCGAGGAGTGCCCGACCTGCAAGGGCCGCGGCTTCATCCTGCATGACAAGCCGATCGTCAACGCCGATTACGACGACCCGTACGCGCTGCGCGGCGGCGACCCGTTCGTCAAGACGAACAAGCATGGCCGCGGCACCACCCCCGCGCCGGAGCCGGCCGGCTCCACGCCGGACGTGAAGGCCAAGCTCGCCCAGATCGCCGCCGCGGCCGTCGCCGCCGGCAACGACGACTGAGCCCGCTTTCTCTCAGCCCCCTCTGACGAGGGGGCTGGCGGCGAAGCCGACTGGGGGAGAGACCCCTATAACACATCCACACCTGACACGCGGACGGAACACGGTTGCGTTAGTCCGCGCGTCGGTGTAAGTTCGACTGTTGGTGTCTGACCGCGAGCCCGGCATATCCGGGTGAGTCAGGCAAGAAGCTTGCCAATTCAATAAAGGAACGATTATGTACGCGATTGTGAAGGCCGGTGGCCATCAGGAAAAGGTCGAGGTCGGCGACGTCATCCTCGTCAACCGTCTCGACGCGAAGCAGGGCGATACCGTGGAATTCCCGGTCGCGCTCGTGGTCGACGGTGCGAACGTCACCCTCGCCGCCGCTGATCTCGCCAAGGTCTCCGTCAAGGCCGAGGTCGTGAAGGACGACGCCAAGGGCCCGAAGATCAACATCCAGAAGTACAAGAACAAGACCGGCGTCGCCCGCCGCAAGGGCCACCGTCAGAAGCTGACGATGGTGAAGATCACCGAGATCGCCTGAGTTCTTGACAGCAGGTTTTCCAAACAAGCTTAATTAGTACCGAAAGGAAACGATCATGGCACATAAGAAGGGTGCTTCCAGCTCGCGTAACGGTCGCGATTCAAATCCTCAATACCTCGGTGTGAAGAAGTTCGGCGGTGAGGCCGTCGTCGCCGGCAACATCATCGTCCGCCAGCGTGGCACCAACTTCCACCCGGGCCAGAACGTCGGCATGGGCAAGGACCACACCCTGTTCGCGCTGACCAACGGCTCCGTCAAGTTCGGCGTCCGTCGTGACCGCAAGGTCGTCGACGTCATCGCCGCCTGAGCGACCAGCTGAGATTTCAGCGACAAGCGTTTCGAGAAGCCGCGCCCGCAAGGACGCGGCTTTTTCGTATCCGGCGTATTTCGAACGACCATGAACCAAGGGTCAGGATAGGGTAACAAGTTATGAGTGATTTTGTGGATCGAGTGACCGTCCATGTGAAGGGCGGCGACGGCGGCAACGGCTCGGCCGGCATCCGCCGTGAGAAGTACAAGCCGTTGGCCGGCCCGAACGGCGGCAACGGCGGTGACGGCGGCTCCGTCATCTTCGAGGCGACGCGCAACGCGACCAGTTTGCTGGACTACCGTTTCATGCCGCACCGCGTCGCGCCCAGCGGCACGATGGGCCTGGGCGACAACAAGGACGGCGTCAAGGGCAGGGACCTGATCCTGCCCGTGCCGTGCGGCACCGTGATCTTCACGGCCAAGGGCGAGCAGGGGAGCCCCAAGCACCCCGGCGAGGAGCTCGCCGACCTGCGCCATGAGGGCGACCGCTTCATCGCCGCCGAAGGCGGCGCCGGCGGCCTCGGCAACATCGCGCTGGCGAACCGCACGCGCCGCGCCCCCGGCTTCGCCCTGCTCGGCGAGCTCGGCGAGGAACGCGACGTGATTCTCGAGCTCAAGTCCATCGCCGACGTGGCGCTCGTGGGCTTCCCGTCCGCCGGCAAGTCGAGCCTCATCGCCGCGATGAGCTCCGCCAAGCCGAAGATCGCCGACTACCCGTTCACCACGCTCGTGCCGAACCTCGGCGTGGTCATCGCCGGCGACCGCCGCTACACGATCGCCGACGTGCCGGGCCTGATTCCGGGCGCCTCCCAGGGCAAGGGCCTGGGCCTCGAATTCCTGCGCCACATCGAACGCACCGAGATCATCGCGCACGTCATCGATTGCGCGACGCTCGAGGACGGTCGCGACCCGGTCAGCGACTACGAGGCGCTGGAGCACGAGCTCGCCGAATACGCGGGCTCGCTGGAACTGCCGCTCGGAGCGATCCCGATCCCGGAGCGTCCGCGCATCATCATCCTCAACAAGGCCGACGTGCCGGAGGCCAAGGAGCTCGCCGAGTTCGTCAAGCCCGAATTCGAGAAGATGGGCATGAAGGTGTTCATCATCTCCACCGCCTCGCACGAGGGCCTGAAGGAGCTCAACTTCGCGCTGGCCGAGATGGTCGCCGAGATGCGCGACGAGGTCGCCAAGCGCGAGCAGGCCGAGGAGGAGACCCGCGTCGTCATCAAGCCGTTGGAGACGCGCGGGCGTCGCCGTCGTTCCGCCGACGAGCACGGCACCCCGGTCGACTTCACCGTCGAACGCAAGGAGAACAAGCTCGGCGAATTCTGGTTCGAGGTCACCGGACGCAAGCCGGAACGCTGGGTGCAGCAGACCAACTTCGACAACGACGAGGCCGTCGGCTACCTCGCCGACCGTCTCGCCAAGCTGGGCGTCGAGGACGAGCTGCGCCGCAAGGGCGCCAAGCCGGGCGACGAGGTACGCATCGGCCGCGGCGACCGTGCCGTCGACTTCGACTGGGATCCGACCATCGCCGCCGGCGCGGAGCGTCTCGACGGCGCGCCGCTGGGCGCGCGCGGCCAGGATCTGCGTCTCGACGCCGAACAGCCGGGCTCCCGCCGCCGCACGAACGCGGAACGCCGTCGCGAATACCACGCGATGATGGACGCGAAGACCGCCGTGCGCGAGGCGATGATGAAGGAACGCAAGGCCGGCCACTGGGCCGACCCGTCCATCGACGACGACCGCCACGACGAGAAGAGCCTGTTCGGTCGCGGCGAAGACATCGAAGAGCAGTAGTCATCGTGGCTCCCTCTGACGAGGGAGCTGGACCGCGCAGCGGGACTGAGGGAGAGACCACCCGGGGGGCATGCGGATCTCTCCCTCAGTCGGCTTGCAGCCGACAGCTCCCTCGTCAGAGGGAGCCGAAACGGAAGGGGAATCATGTCCACACCATCACAGGCCGAGATCCGCAGGCGGGTGGCCGAGGCGGAGACCGTCGTCGTCAAGGTCGGTTCGAGCTCGCTCACGCAGGCGGACGGCCATCTCGACGCCGGCAAGCTCGACGCGCTGGTCGGCGCGCTCGCCTCGACGCACCTGATGGGCGCGCGCGTCGTGCTCGTCTCGTCGGGCGCCATCGCCGCGGGCTTCGGCCCGCTCGGCTTCGACGCGCGACCGGCCGACGTCGCCACGCAGCAGGCGACCGCGGCCGTCGGCCAGGGCCTGCTGATGGCGCAGTACGAGGCGTCGTTCGGCCGGTTCGGCGTGCGTGTTGGGCAGATCCTCATCACCGCGGAGGACACGATCCGCGCCACCCAGTACCGCAACGTGCAGCGCACGCTCGACCGGCTGCTCGACCTGGGCGTCGTGCCGATCATCAACGAGAACGACTCCCTCGCCTCGAACGAGATCCGTTTCGGCGACAATGACCGACTGTCGGCGCTCGTCGCGAACCTCGTGCGCGCCGACGCGCTCGTCCTGCTCACCGACGTCGACGGCCTGTACACGGCCCCGCCGTCGGAACCCGGATCGAAACGCATCGGCTACGTGCCGAACGTCGTGGACGCGCTCGGCGAGGTGAAGGTCGGCGGGACCGGCTCGAAGGTCGGCACCGGCGGCATGGTCACGAAACTGGAGGCGGCGCGCGTCGCGGCCGTCTCCGGCATCCCCACCGTGCTCACGTGCGCGGGCAATGCGGGACCGGCGCTGATGGGCGATCCGGTGGGCACCGCGTTCGCGCCGGTGAAGCGCCGTGGCTCGACGCGACGGCTGTGGATCGGCTTCGCCGCCGAGCCGCGCGGAACGATCATCGTCGACGCCGGCGCGGCCGAGGCCGTGCGCGGCGGACGCGCGTCGCTCCTCGCCGCCGGCGCGGTCGAGGTGCGCGGCGCGTTCTCCGCCGGCGACCCGGTGTGGGTGGACGCGGAGGACGGCACGCATCTGGCGCGCGGACTCGCCGGCTACGACTCCGAGGAGGTGCCGCGCATGCTCGGACGCAACACGACGCAGCTCAAGCGCATCCTCGGCGAGGAGTACGCGCATCCGCTCGTCCACCGCGACAATCTCGTGCTTGTCTGAAACGTCGCCGACTCACCAGGGGAACAGCCCGTCGGACTGTTCCCTTTTTCGCTCCCCGGGTTTATTGTGGGAGCCATGACTATGGCTGATTGGCAGACTCTCTCCGACCGTATCAATCACGTGACCCCGAGCGCCACGCTCGCCGTCGACTCCAAGGCGAAGGCCATGAAGGCCGCCGGACTCGACGTCATCGGCTTCGGCGCCGGCGAGCCGAACTTCCCGACGCCCGACTACGTCGTCGACGCGGCGGCGGCCGCCTGCCGCGACCCGAAGAACTACAAGTACACGCCCACGCCGGGCCTGCCCGAGCTGCGTCGCGCCATCGCCGACAAGACGCTGCGCGACTCCGGCTACGAGGTGACGCCCGATCAGGTCGTCGTGACCAACGGCGGCAAGCAGGCCGTCTACTCGACGTTCCAGATCCTGCTGAACGAGGGCGACGAGGTCATCATCCCGACGCCGTACTGGACCAGCTATCCGGAGGCCGTCAAGCTCGCTGGCGGCAAGCCGGTCGAGGTGTTCGCCGGGGCTGACCGCGGCTTCGAACCGGACCTCGCCGCGATTGAGGCGGCCCGCACCGAGCGCACCAAGGCGATCATCGTGACCTCCCCGAACAACCCGACCGGCGCCGTGTGGAGCGCCGAGACGATCGAAGGCATCGCCAAGTGGGCGATCGAGCACCACGTGTGGGTCATCTCCGACGAGATCTACGAGCACCTCAACTACGATGACGCGCACACCACGTACATCGGCACCGCCGTGCCCGAGGTGCGCGACCAGCTCATCGTGCTCAACGGCGTCGCCAAGACCTACGCGATGCCCGGCTGGCGCGTCGGCTGGCTCATCGCCCCCGAGCCGGTCGCCAAGGCCGCCGCCAAGCTGCAGGGCCACATGACCTCCAACGTGGCGAACGTATCCCAGCGCGCCGCCATCGCCGCTGTCTCTGGCCCGCTCGACGCCGTGTACCGCATGCGCGAGGCGTTCGACGTGCGCCGCAAGGCGATCGTCGCCGCGCTGAACGACATCGAGGGCGTGAACTGCCCGACGCCGACCGGCGCGTTCTACGCGTTCGCCGACATCACCGCGCTGCTGGGCAAGCCGCTCGGCCCCAACGGCACCGTCTCGCACTCCTCCTCCGAGTTCGCCGCCGCGCTGCTCGACGAGGCGCACGTCGCCGCCGTCCCGGGCGAGGCGTTCGGCGCGCCCGGCTACCTGCGCTTCTCCTACGCGCTGGCCGACGACCAGCTCGCCGAGGGCATGCGCCGCATGAAGGCGTACGTCGAGGCGTGACGCGTGCGTTTCGCGTAGATCGCGACATGCCGTAACATCGTTGGAATCCCGTGGTTTTGACACGGGATTCTCTGTATGTGGACACCTCGAATTGACGGATTCCGGACGAGCCGCTACTATATCTGCTTGGCGGTTTTCGCCGGGCGAAGCGTTCTCTCGAGGATGCCGAGCAAGGTGATTTTCACCTAGGGAAGTGGCGCAATTGGTAGCGCAACGGTCTCCAAAACCGTAGGTTGTGGGTTCGAGTCCCGCCTTCCCTGCCAAGGATCTATGAATACCCTGAGCGAAGGATGAATATGGCGAAGGCTAGCAAGAGCGAAAAGGCCATCAAGCCGAACGTCTTCATGCGCATCGGTCTGTTTATCAAGCAGATCATCGATGAGCTTCGCAAGGTCGTGACCCCCACCGCCAAGGAACTGTTCTTCTGGTCTCTGGCCGTTTTCATCTTCGTGCTGCTGCTGATGGCGCTCGTCACCGGCATGGACTACGGTCTGGGCAAGCTTATGCTGTGGGTGTTCGGCTGATCGTACTGACACACGACAACGAAACCCGAAGGTGAATACGCATGAGTGATGAAGTGAATCTCGAGAATCTCGACGCGCTGCCCGACCTGCCGGAGACCGCTCCGGCCGAGGCCGCCGACGTGAACGCCGACGACACGGCTTCCGCCGATGCCGCCGCCCAGACTTCCGAGACCGCGGAATCCGATGCGACCGCCTCCGAGGTTCCGGCCGAAGCGTCCGAGTCCTCCGAGACCCCGGTCGCCTCCGTCGAAACGCCCTCCATCTCCCTCGACGATGATGAGGAGCAGGAGACCAACGAATCCGAGCAGGCCGAGGCCACCGACGCCGGCCAGGCCGCCGTCGAAGCGTTCTCCAAGTCGCTGCGCACTCTCGATGGCAAGTGGTACGTGCTCCACACGTACTCCGGCTACGAGAAGCGCGTCAAGACCAACGTCGAATCCCGCATCCAGTCCTTCGGCCTCGAAGACACCATCTTCCAGATCGAAGTCCCGATGGAGGAAGTCGAGAAGCACACCGAAAAGGGCAAGAAGGTCATCACCCGCGTGCGCGTCCCCGGCTACGTGCTCATCCGCATGTGGCCCGACGAGAACGCCCGCCGCATCGTCCGCGAGACCGAAGGCGTCACCGGCTTCGTCGGCCCCACCAAGGACCCGGCCCCGCTCTCCCGCAAGGAAGTCGTCGCCATGATGGCCCCGATGATTGCCTCCGAAGCGCTCAAGAAGGCCGGCGACAAGCCCGCCGCCGCCAAGAAGCGCACCGTCGAGGTCTCCTACGCCATCGGCGACCAGGTCACCGTCACCGACGGCCCCTTCGCCACCATGGCCGCCGTCGTCTCCGACGTCGAGCCCACCACGCAGAAGCTCACCGTGCTCGTGTCCATCTTCGGCCGCGATACGCCGGTGGAGCTTGGCTTCAACCAAGTCCAGAAGCTCGACTGAAATCCAACGATGGAGCGTTAGCTTCGTTGCTCCTCGGTCGCGGTACCTTGGTACCGCTTCCCTCGGTGCGCCTTGCCGTCGCACGTGTCGCCAAACCTCAGTGAACTGACATTCTTGGAATCCCCGCCTTGGGCGGGGATTTTTCGTATTTGGGGGTATGTGCGATGCGCGGGAATCGCACATCGTGGGGGAAATGTGAGGTATCTTACATTTCTTTGCGAGACAGGCGGGGGGCGAGGCCGGCGGAATCGAACCGGTTGATGCCAATGTTCTCAGTGCGTCCGCGAACGCGGAACGGCAGCCGGAACGGTATGCGGCACGCGGTCATGCGCGCCGGAAATGCACGCGCAAACGGCGGAAATGTGCGGATTAGTTCGTCTTTGTCTTGGATTGTTTGAAATAAATAGCAATATGTTCGATACAAGTTGCGATTTTGTAAAGGTGGGTTTATATTAATACCGGTAACGCAAACATCGGCAGTGAGACCGATGCCTGTGTTCAAGGAAGAACAACTCTAGGAAAGAGGGAGCGGCATGATTGATCTTGCTGCCGGGGAATCCGCGATTCGCCTGTCGCTGAGCTGGGTGGATTGGCTTATCCTCATCATCTACTTCGCCATGATCGTCTGGATCGGCTACTCGATTCACAAGCAGCAGAAGTCCTCCGAGGACTTCCTGCTCGCCGGTCGTTCGATGCCGGCCTGGATCGCAGGCCTCGCGTTCTGCGCCGCCAACCTGGGCGCCACCGAGATCCTGGGCATGGCCGCCAACGGCGCCCAGATCGGCACGCCGACCATCCACTACTACCTGATCGGCGCCGTGCCGGGCATGGTGTTCCTCGGCATCTTCATGATGCCGTTCTACTACGGCTCCGGCGTGCGCTCCGTGCCTGAATTCATGTACCAGCGCTTCGGCAAGGGCGCGCACGTCATCGTGTCGCTCTGCTTCGCCGTGTCCACCATCCTGCAGGCCGGCATCAACCTGTACGCCATGGCCCTGATCCTGCAGGCCATGCTCGGCTGGAGCCAGTGGACCGCCATCATCGTGTCCGCCGTGTTCGTGCTCGCCTACATCACCCTCGGCGGCCTGACCTCCGCCATCTACAACGAGGTCATGCAGTTCTTCGTCATCGTCGCGGCCCTCATCCCGGTCACCGTCATCGGCCTGTCCCACGTGGGCGGCTGGAGCGGTCTGACCGCCAAGCTCGACAGCATGAAGGGCTGGAGCGGCTCCATCCACGCCTGGGCCGGCACCGGCATCGGCAACGTGACCAACCCAGTCGGCGGCGACTGGTTCTCCATCCTGATGGGCCTCGGCTTCGTGCTCGGCTTCGGCTACTGGACCACCAACTTCACCGAGGTGCAGCGCGCCTTCGCCGCGAAGAGCATGACCGCAGCCCGCATGACGCCTATCCTCGGCGCCATCCCGAAGATGCTCATCTGGCTCATCATCATCATCCCGGGCATGATCGCGGCCGCCACCGTCGGCAACCTGTTCTCCGGTGCCCACCCGGTCCTGCAGTACAACGAAGCCATCCCGTACCTGTTCAAGATGTACCTGCCGAACGGCGTCCTCGGCGTCGCCATCACCGGCATGATGGCCTCCTTCATGGCCGGCATGGCCGCGAACGTCTCCTCGTTCAACACCGTGTTCACCTACGATCTGTGGCAGGACTACGTCAAGCCCGGCCAGAACGACAAGTACTACCTGAACATGGGCCGCATCATCACCGTGATCGGCGTGTTCATCTCCGTGTTCACCGCGTGGATCGCGTCGCAGTTCGGCAACATCATGACGTACCTGCAAACGCTGTTCAGCTTCTTCAACGCCCCGCTGTTCGCCGTGTTCATCCTCGGCCTCGTGTGGAAGCGCGTCTCCAACATCGCCGGCACCGTCGGCTACGTGTGCGGCATCATCGCCCCGCTCATCACCTACATCCTGTACCTGCAGTCCGTCGCCGCCGGCAGCCCGATCTTCGGCTCCGCCACCGCCGAGACCTGGTACGGCGCCATCATCTCCTGCCTGGCCACCTGGTTCGTGGCCGCGGTGCTCACGCCGTTCACCAAGTCCAAGACCGACAAGGAGCTCGAGGGCCTGACCTTCGGCACCAACGGCATCAAGTACTTCAAGGAGGCCTCCGCCGAGGAGCTTGAGGACGCCAAGCGCGCCGCGAAGGAAGCCGGAAAGGACGTCGCCACCGTGAAGGTCCCGTGGTACAAGAAGCCGCTCATCCTGGGCACCGTGATCTTCGTGCTCGGCCTCGTCTTCTACATCCCGTTCTTCTAAACCCATCGGGTTGACCCATAGTACGTAGGAACGTCTTAAGGAGTTTGCAATGGCAGAAGAGACTCAGGGCAAGGACCTGCTGACTCAGGCCGAGAAGGACCAGGCGGTCAAGGCGGCGCGCAACAACGATCTGCGCCGGCTCATCGCCATCCTGTTCATCATCTACGGCGTGATTGTCACGATCGTCGGCATCGTCGCGCCGAACATGAACGGCGCCGACACCAACGGCATCGCGATCAACCTGTGGACCGGCATCATCATGCTGGTCGTCGGCATCGCGTTCGAACTGTGGTGCCGCCTCAAGCCGCTGTCGGCCGAGGACATCATCGCCTCCGCTGAGGAGTCCGTGCGCAAGGCACAGGTCCAGCACGAAAGCTCGAAGTGAGTCACGTGAGGTGACTCGCGTGTGAGGCGACATCCGCGCGCGGCCGGTACGCCGGCGTCGCGCGGAACGTCGCCATCGCGCGGAAAGAGGGCCGTCGGGAGCATCACTCTCCCGACGGCCCTTCGCGTATCGTCGCGCGCGTCGCGTCGCGACGGACGACGCGCGACGTTCGTCACGACGACGTCGACGGTTCGCGACGGTTCGCGACGACGCGTGTGACGCGACATGCGTGTCGACGATGCCGATGATGTCGGGACGGCACCGCATAATGGGATGGTTTGTGTCTGGAGGGGAGACCCGCTAGCACAGCACAGCGATATAAGTTGCGGGAGGAGACCGTGCGGACGGCCACGCATCGCTTCGGCGGCGCGTGCGGACGGACGGCGACCGATTGCACCGCGTTATAGAAAGAAGAACCATAACATGGCTCCCAAGAAGAAAGTCACCGCGCTGATCAAGCTGCAGATCCAGGCCGGCAAGGCCAACCCGGCCCCGCCGCTGGGCCCTGCGCTCGGTTCGCACGGCGTCAACATCATGGACTTCTGCAAGGCGTACAACGCCCAGACGCAGGACAAGATGGGACAGGTGATCCCGGTCGAGATCACCGTCTACGAAGATCGTTCCTTCACCTTCATTCTCAAGACCCCGCCGGCCGCGGCTCTGCTCAAGAAGGCCGCCGGCATCGACAAGGGCACCGAGAACCCGCTGACCCACAAGGTCGGCTCCGTCACCAAGGCGCAGGTTCGTGAGATCGCCGAGACCAAGATGGCCGATCTCTCCGCCCGTGACATCGAGGCCGGCATGAAGATCATCGAAGGTACCGCCCGCTCCATGGGCATCACGGTGACCGACTGATAAGGAGAAGGACAGATGGCTAAGCATTCCAAGAAGTACCTTGAGGCGGCCGAGAAGGTCGATCGCAACAACCTGTACACCCCCGACCAGGCCATCGCGCTGCTCAAGAGCATGCCGACCCGCAACTTCGACGAGTCCGTCGAAGCGGTGCTTCGCCTGAACGTCGACCCGCGCAAGGCCGACCAGCTGGTCCGCGGCACCGTGAGCCTGCCTCACGGCACCGGTAAGACCGTCAAGGTCCTCGTCTTCGCCCGTGGCCCGCAGGCCACCGCGGCGCAGGAGGCCGGCGCCGACATCGTCGGTGACGACGAGCTCATCGCCAAGGTGCAGGGCGGCTTCCTCGACTTCGATTCCGTCGTCGCCACCCCGGACATGATGGGCAAGGTCGGCCGCCTCGGCCGTGTGCTCGGTCCGCGTGGCCTCATGCCGAACCCGAAGACCGGCACCGTGACCATGGACGTCGCCAAGGCCGTCAAGGACATCAAGGCCGGTAAGATCGAGTTCCGCGTCGACAAGAACGGCAACCTCTCCTTCCTGATCGGCAAGGCCTCCTTCGAGGAGTCCGCTCTGGACGAGAACTTCCGCGCTGTCGCCGACGAGGTCAAGCGCCTCAAGCCGACCACCGTGAAGGGCCGCTACATCACCAAGGCGACCATCACCTCCACGATGGGCCCCGGCATCCCGGTCGACCCGAACGCGGTTGCCTGATGCCGTCGCTATGGTGTGACGCCGTTTCGGCGTGATGCCGTGACGTATTGAAGATCCCCGGTTCCGTAAGGAGCCGGGGATCTTTTCGTATGTGCGTGGGGCGTCGTCGTTCCTGGCCCCCTCTGTCGAGGGGGCTCCCGGCTGCGCCGGGTGGGGGAGAGTCTGCTCCCCTTGTGAGGGGGAGCTGCCGAGCCGTTCTCGCCGGGCGCGACCTTGACGACGTCTGCTCCCCCTGTGAGGGGGAGCTGCCCGCCGGGGCGGGCTGTGGGGGTTGTCGGGTTGGGTGAATGTGTGGTTGGTTGTGGGTGAATTGTGTTGGTTGGGGTGTGTGTGGTGGTGTGTGGCCGGGTAGGCTGGTGGGTGTAGGGGGTTTGGGCCCTTGTTTTCGACACGCCGTGGGAGCGCCGTCGTTGCAACGTTTCGGGCGTGTTTTTCGTGTGCTGGTTTGCGGTGTGGCGTGGGTTGGTGTATGTTTTTCTCTTGCTGCCGGTCGGCTTCTGGTTCTTTCCTTTGTGTGGTTGGTTTCCGGGGTTGGCCGTGTGTGGTGGTTTGAGAACTCAAGAGTGTGTTGTACTACTTACTTCTTTATAGTCAATGATTGCCAGTCCGATTCCCGCTCGTTTTCGAGTACCCGAGGGGGTTTGATGGGGGTCGGGGTTTTTGTGCGAACCTCTTTCCTTATTAGAGGTTCCGTCTTTTTTCTTTTTTGGGAGCCGTTTGTTTGGTTCTCTTCATGAAGTTTTTTTTGGGGTTCGATTCTGGCTCAGGATGAACGCTGGCGGCGTGCTTAACACATGCAAGTCGAACGGGATCCTCCGGGCTTTGCTTGGGGGTGAGAGTGGCGAACGGGTGAGTAATGCGTGACCGACCTGCCCCGTACTCCGGAATAGCTCCTGGAAACGGGTGGTAATGCCGGATGTTCCAATATGCTGCATGGTGTGTTGGGAAAGGGTTTTACTGGTATGGGATGGGGTCGCGTCCTATCAGCTTGACGGTGGGGTGATGGCCTACCGTGGCTTCGACGGGTAGCCGGCCTGAGAGGGC